>JBGSVS010000145.1:0-12346 GCA_041752895.1 Tabrizicola sp. | reverse complement strand
GTCGGCCAGGGGGCGAAGGATCTTGTCCCCGGCGGCCTCTAGCGAATGGGCGTCGGCGATGGCCGCAATCAGGCCGTTCGCGCCCTCGATGGCCATATAGCGGTCGGTGGGCAGATCGTCGGACCGGTAGACCGTGTCCGTCACCAGCCCCAACCGGTCACAGGCGGCAATCATCTCGTCCCCCTCGGCGTCGCGGCCGATGGCGGTAAGCAGCGCCGGCGTCATCCCGAACCGGCGCAGCGTCATCGCGATATTCATCGCCACGCCCCCCGGCAGCCGCGTGATCCGCCCCGGCACGTCCGAGCCCAGCCGCATCGACGTGGGCGAGCGGCCGATGATGTCCCACAGGACCGAACCGATGCAAAGGATGTCAGGCGTCATGCCCCGCTTCATGCCCGCTTGGGCCGCGCCCCGCAAGCGTGTAGGCTGCCGGGAAAAGGGGGTAGCATGGCGTATCCGGGGCTGCGGCGCGAAACCTTCACCTACCTTCAGGCGTTGGCGGCCCACAACGACCGCGACTGGTTCGAAGCGAACCGTGCGGCCTATCAATCGGACTGGCTGGAGGCGGGGCTTGACCTGATTGCTGCGCTCGGTCCTTCCTGTGACAGCATGGAGCCGCGATTGCTGGCGGTGCCCAAGCTGAACCAGTCGCTTAGGCGCATTCATCGCGACACCCGGTTTTCAAAGGACAAGACGCCGTATCAGCCCTGGCTGCACCTGATCCTGTCCACGGGGCCAGAGATCAACAAGGTGCCGGGGATGCACATCGTCCTGACGCCCGAGGGTCTGGCCTACGGTGCGGGACACTACGGGTTGGAACCGGACGCGTTGGGCCGGATGCGGCAACGATTGTGCACCCCGCACGACCGTGTCGCGCTTCTGGGGGCGCTGGAGGCGGCAGAGCAGGTGCAAAGCGTGCTCGACCCGCCGGACCTCGCCCGGGTGCCCAAAGGCTTTGACGCAGCACCGGACTGGGATCACCTCCTTCGCCGAAAAAGCCTGATCGTGCGGACGCAAGCCCCGCTGCCCGCTCCTGACTGGCTTTTCACGCCCGTCGCACCTGGACGACTGGCCATGATCATCCAGGCGCATCTGCCGCTTCTCGACTGGCTGCTTGCCTGACCCGAGGCCCCTTGCGCCCTGCACGGAAACCCCCTATACGCGCGCCACTTCACAGGTGTCGTCGGGGCTGATGCGGGGAGAAATCCCGTACGGTCCACCGGTTGCCCCCATCCGGGGGTGAAGACGTCGGCACCGAGGATCAAACCGGAAAAGGATAAGGCATGGCTCTTCCCGAGTTCTCCATGCGTCAGCTCTTGGAAGCTGGCGTTCACTACGGCCACCAGACGGCCCGCTGGAACCCCCGCATGGGCGAGTTCATCTACGGCGACCGCAACGGCATCCACATCATCGACCTAACCCAGACTGTTCCCCTGCTGGACCAGGCCCTAAAGGTCGTGCGCGACACCGTCGCAAAGGGCGGGCGCATCCTGTTCGTCGGCACCAAGCGTCAGGCCCAGAAGCCGATCGCCGAAGCCGCCGAAAAGTGCGCGCAGTATTACATGAATCACCGCTGGCTGGGCGGTACGCTGACCAACTGGAAGACCGTTTCGCAGTCGATCCAGCGTCTGAAGCAGCTGGACGAAGTTCTGGGTGCGGGCGGCGAAGGCCTGACCAAGAAGGAACGCCTTGGCATGGAACGTGACCAGGCCAAGCTGCAAGCCTCGCTTGGCGGTATCCGCGAAATGGGCGGTACCCCTGACCTGATCTTCATCATCGACGTTGGCAAGGAAGACCTCGCCATCCTCGAAGCGCAGAAGCTGGGCATCCCGGTCGTCGGCATCGTCGACACCAACTGCTCGCCCAAGGGCGTGACCCACATCATTCCGGGCAACGACGACGCGGCCCGCGCGATCCAGCTTTATTGCGATCTGATCAGCCGCGCTGCCCTTGACGGCATGTCGGCCCAGATGGGTGCGGCAGGTGTCGACCTTGGCGCTCTGGAAGCGGCTCCGGAAGAAGAAGCGGTCGCCGAAGTCGAGGCCTGAGGCCCGACTGTCACCAGACTTTCACCCGGCGGGCCTATCCCGCCGGGCCATCTATTCCAAGGAGAGAGACCATGACTGTCACCGCCCAAATGGTGAAGGAACTGCGCGAATCGACCGGCGCGGGCATGATGGACGCCAAGAAGGCGCTCACCGAAGTTAACGGCGACATGGAAGCGGCCGTCGACTGGCTGCGCACCAAGGGCCTCGCCAAGGCCGCCAAGAAGGCCGACCGCGTCGCAGCCGAAGGCCTGATCGGCGTCGCTGTCAGCGATGGTCGTGGCGTCGCGATCGAGATCAACTCGGAAACCGACTTCGTTGCCAAGAACGCCGACTTCCAGGCGCTGGTCCGCGACGTGGCGAACATCGCGCTGACCACCGGCGACGACATCGAGGTGGTGAAAGCCGCGCATCTGAACGGCAAGACAGTCGAGACTGTGGTCCAGGAAGCGATCTCGCGCATTGGCGAGAACATGACCTTCCGCCGCATGCATGTGCTGGAAGGCGACACCGTCGTCTCTTACGTCCACAACGCGGCCACTGCTGGCATGGGCAAGATCGGCGTTCTCGTGGCCCTGAAGGGCGACAAGGCCAAAGCGGAAGAGGTTGGCAAACAGTTCGCGATGCACATCGCAGCGACGAACCCGCTGTCGCTGTCCGAGGCCACGCTTGATCCGGTCGTGGTCGAACGTGAGCTTGCCGTGCAGACCGCCAAGGCGCTGGAAGAAAACGCAGCCTCGGCCAAGCCGAAGCCCGATCAGGTGATCCACAACAACATCATCCCGGGCCGCATGAAGCGCTTCCTTTCGGAAAACACGCTGCTTGGCCAAGCCTTTGTCATCAACCCCGACCTGACCGTGGAAGCCGCGGCCAAGGAAGCCGGCGTTGAAATCACCGGCTTTGCCCGCGTCGCTGTTGGCGAAGGCATCGAGAAGAAGCAGGAAGACTTTGCCGCCGAAGTTGCGAAGGCGCTGCAGGGCTGATCTGCCGATCTGGCAGGGCAGGGGGCCGGTTCCGAAAGGGACCGGTCCTTATCCTTTGCCCAAGTGACCGATACGGCGGGGGAAAAGTCAGCGGCGCGGTTCTGGGGAAAACCGCGCCGCATCATCCTGCCCATACCCCAGGGGATGAGGGGACGGGAGGGCAAGACCGAAGGGTGGTCGCCTGAAAACGCGACCCGTGCACCAATCAACTGCCTGCGGATAAAGTCATCCGCCTGGCGCGACCCAGCGGAAGTTTCCGCTACGTCACGTATAAGGGTGTCCCAGCTTCGCCAGCCCGGGGCGAGTGGGGAATCCCCTACCTTCGATTACCGCGCCGCTTGGGCCACGTCCGGCATGCGCTGGAAGATCATGTTCAGCAGCGCGCCCTTGGCCACGGCCTGCGCCGTGGTCTCGACCGCAAGCGCCTCACGCGCCAACCGCAGGTGCTTTTCGACCATGGCAGGCGAGACGCCCATCAGCAGCGCCACATCCTGCGTGGTCTTCCCGTCAGCCACCCATTCCAGTGCCTCACGCTGCCGGGGCGACAGCGCCCGGTGCCGCGACAGTTGCGGCAGATGCACGATGGTCAGGTGCAGCATGTTCGCCACCGCCAGGATCTCCTCGCGCCGGGCCGCAAAGATCGTCTCGACCGCATCCGAGCTGAGGCCCGGATTGGCAATCAGCCCCAGCGCGCCCTTCGATCGGGACAGGACCTCGGGGAAACTGACCGACATCCCAGCCACGATCCCCAGAGCCGTATTCTGGCGGACAGCCTCGGCTTCTTCGGGTGCCAGCCGACCAGCCTCGAACGCCTCCTTGACCCAGGCCCAGGTGCAGATGCCGGCATTGTGCTCCGCCCAGCGAAAGACCGGCGTCTTGGCGTAGAACCCGCCCTGGAAGTAGCGCTTCACATAATCCGCATCGCAGGTGGTCAGGAACAGCGCATCATCGGGATCGCCGATGGTTTTCAGATGTTTGAACCGCGTGAAGCCATAGTTCACCCGGCCAAAGCCCAGTTCGGCGAAATACCGGGTTGCCAAGTCCCAGGCGTCGTCGATCCGTTGGGCGGCGGCAATCCGGTTCAGCAGCGGAAGAATGGCGGTTTCGCCCATGGTTCTTATCCCTTGTCGCTTGGTGCCCGGTCGTTGACGCCGGGGCATCTGTTGACTTGGACGTCCATACGGCAGCAATCCTTGGCTTGTCGAGCCACGGGCGCGTCAGCAGGTCGTCAAATCGACCGTGTGACGGGATTTGTCACCGAAAACAGGCCTGTCGGGCCGGATTTCAGGCCGAACCGGCCATGCCAGCCGCCCGGATCGCACGGATATTGTCGCCGTAAGGGGCAGGGTGGTCCGGCGAGCCGCCCTTGAAGATGGCCGCGCCCGCCACCAGAACGTCTGCCCCAGCCTTGACCACCAGCGGCGCCGTTTCGGTGGAAACCCCGCCGTCGATCTCGATATGCACCGGCCGGTCACCGATCATCCGGCGCAGCCGCGCGATCTTGTCCAGCTGGTTCGCGATGAAGCTCTGGCCGCCAAACCCCGGGTTCACCGTCATCACGCAGACGATGTCGACCATGTCCAGAAGCTCGGCCACGGCTTCGACCGGCGTGCCCGGGTTTATCGCGATACCAGGCTTTTTCCCAAGCGCGCGAATGCTTTGCAGGCTTCGGTGAATGTGCGGGCCGGCTTCGACGTGGACGGTCAGATGATCCGCTCCGGCCTTGGCGAAAGCCTCCAGAAACGGATCGACCGGCGCGATCATCAGATGCACGTCCATCACGCCCGTGATATGCGGCCGAAGCGCTGCACACATCGCCGGGCCGAAGGTCAGGTTCGGGACGAAATGGCCGTCCATAACATCGACATGCACCCAATCCGCGCCCATCGCCTCGATCGCGCGACATTCAGCACCAAAGTTCGCGAAATCCGCGGCCAGGATGGAAGGGGCGATCTTGATCGAACGGTCGAACATCGGCAGGCTCCTCGGGCTTTCGGGCCTCATATCCTGTCGCTACAGGCCTTTCCAGCACCCGTATGATTACATAATACTGATTACACGATAATTGGATACTGGGAAACCAGCCCCGCCCCAAACGAAAACGGCCCGGTCGCTGTGACCGGGCCGTTTCGCAAATGCCAGTGCAATCAGCCGACGAGTTCGAGGCCCGAGAAGAAGAACGCGATCTCGCGCGCGGCCGCAGCTTCCGAGTCCGATCCGTGGACCGAGTTCTCGCCCTTGGACAGCGCAAACTCCTTGCGGATCGTGCCTGCGGCAGCAGCGGCCGGATCGGTCGCGCCCATCACTTCGCGGTTCTTCAGGATCGCGCCTGCGCCTTCCAGCACCGGGACGACGACCGGCTCGGAGGCCATATAGGCGACCAACTCGCCATAAAAGCCACGCTCCTTGTGCTCGGCGTAGAACTCACCGGCTTGGGCAGCGGTCAGATGAATGCGCTTTGATGCGACGACCCGCAGGCCCGCATCTTCGAATTTGGCAACGATCTTGCCGGTCAGGTTGCGCTTGGTGGCGTCGGGCTTGATGATCGACAGAGTGCGTTCAGTGGCCATGGGTCTCTCCAGATGACAAGGCGCGAAGCCGCAGCTTTCGCGCCGAAATTGATGCGCGGTCCTGCTATCACGCGCGGATATCCTTGAAAAGCCGAATAGCCCGGTGTCTTGTCCCGGTCATGGATCTTTCAAAGTCCCTGCCCCCATTCAGCCTTGTCGGCCTTGACCATGTCGTGCTTCTTGTGGACGACATGGCGCGCGCGATGGACTTCTACGCCCGCGTCCTGGGCTGTGTGCCGGGCTACAGCTATCCCGCCCTCGGGATGGAACAGGTCTGGTGCGGCGCATCGCTGATCGTTCTGTGGGACATCACCCATCCTGGGGCTGCCAGCGCCGTCCCACCGGTCAAGGGCGGCCGCAACGTCGACCACCTTTGCATTGCCACCTCGCCCTTCTCACCCGAAGCGATGCGCGCCCATCTGGCGGCCCACCGTGTGACGATCGACCGCGAGGCCACCCATGGCGGTGCGCGTGGCATGGGGCATTCGTTCTATATTCACGATCCGTTCGGCAACAAGCTCGAGATCAAGGGCCCCGCCGAATATCCCGACGGACGCAGTTGACCTTCGCCACCGCTTAGGGCACTTCGCCCCCCATGCTGAAGATCGAGGACATCACCTACAACGTCGAAGGCCGCCCCCTGTTCGAGGGCGCGTCGGCCACGATTCCGACCGGCCACAAAGTCGGCCTGGTTGGCCGCAATGGCGCGGGAAAAACCACGCTTTTCAGGCTGATACGCGGCGAACTTGCGCTTGAAGGGGGTGCCATCACCCTGCCCCAGCGCGCCCGGATCGGTGGCGTCGCACAGGAAGTGCCGTCTTCGGAAACCTCGCTGATCGACACCGTCCTTGCCGCCGATACCGAACGCGCATCCCTGATGGCCGAGGCTGAATCAGCGCATGACCCGCACCGGATCGCCGAGATTCAGGCACGGCTGACCGACATCGACGCCTGGTCGGCCGAGGGTCGCGCCGCCAGCATTCTCAAGGGTCTGGGGTTCGAGCCTGACCAGCAGCTGATGCCCTGCTCGGCCTTTTCCGGCGGCTGGCGTATGCGGGTGGCACTTGCGGGCGTTCTTTTCGCCCAGCCCGACTATCTGCTGCTGGACGAACCGACGAACTATCTTGACCTCGAAGGCGCGCTCTGGCTGGAGAGCTACCTTCAGAAGTATCCCCACACCGTCCTCATCATCTCCCACGACCGCGGCCTCCTGAACCGCGCCGTGCAAGGCATCCTGCACCTCGACAACCGCAAGCTGACCTACTGGCAAGGCGGCTACGACCAGTTCGCCCGCCAGATGTCCGAACGCCGCGCCGTGTTGCAAGCCGAGGCGAAGAAGGTCGAGGCCCGCCGCGCCCACCTTCAATCCTTTGTCGACCGCTTCAAGGCCAAGGCGTCAAAGGCCGTGCAAGCCCAGTCGCGCGTGAAAATGCTGGAAAAGCTGACGCCCATCACCGCGCCCGAGGACGCCAAGAAGGTCGTCTTCACCTTCCCTGCCCCCGAAGAGCTTGCCCCGCCGATCATCAACCTTGATGGCGCGGCGGTTGGGTATGGCGGCCCGCTGATTCTGAAGAAGCTGAACCTGCGCATCGACCAGGACGACCGGATCGCGCTGCTGGGCCGCAACGGCGAAGGAAAATCCACGCTTTCCAAACTGTTGGCCGGGAAACTTCAACCTGCAGAGGGCAAGTTCTCGCGGTCCTCCAAGCTGCGGATCGGCTATTTCGCCCAGCACCAGGTGGATGAGCTGCACCTGGACGAGACACCCCTCCAGCACATCATGCGCCTGCGCCCCGCCGAAGGGCAGCCGAAACTCCGCGCCCGGCTGGCGGGCTTCGGTCTGATGGCCGATCAGGCCGACACCGTCGTCGCCCGCCTGTCCGGCGGCCAGAAGGCGCGGCTGTCCCTCCTCCTCGCCACCATCGACGCGCCGCATCTTCTGATTCTCGACGAACCGACGAACCACCTCGACATCGAATCGCGTGAGGCTCTGGTGGACGCGCTGACCGAATATCCCGGCGCGGTGATCCTGGTCAGCCACGACATGCACCTTCTGGGCCTTGTCGCCGACCGGCTCTGGCTGGTCAAAGGCGGCGCGGTGACCCCTTACACCGAAGACCTTGAAGCCTATCGCCGTCAGCTACTTGCCGGCGACGAAGACGTGAAGATCGTCGCGAAACCCGTTGAAAAAAAACGCCAAGCCAGCCGCGAGGAAATCCTTTCCCTCAAAGCCGAAGTTCGCAAATGCGAGGACCGGCTCGGAAAGCTGAATGATATGCGCGACAAGCTGGCCAAGAAACTGGCCGACCCCGAGCTTTACGAAGACAGCCGCAAGGGTGAGCTGGTCACCTGGAACACCAAATATGCCGAAGTGATGCAGGCTCTCGACAAGGCCGAGGCGCTGTGGCTTGCGGCACAAGAAAAGCTTGACGCTGCTGCGGCCTGAGGGGTTTGACATGCCGATGCCATGGACCTACCGGCATGCCACGCGCGAATGGCAGGCCTTCCTCGCTGATGCGCGGGCAGCGATGGACCTTGAGACCGACAACGTCACCTACACCGCTGTTCAGGGCGTCATGCAGGCCTTCCGTCGTCGCCTGACCGCGCAGCAGGCCATTGATTTCGCTCAGGTGCTACCGTCGGTCCTGCGCGCGCTGTTCTTGGCGGACTGGCAGATCGCCGCTCCGCTTCCCCCGGGAACCCGCGCCGACTGGACGGCCGAGGCGATGGCCCTGCGGCCGCTTCACAACCTGACCCCGCCGAATTGCGTCGAGGCCACTGCCCTGGCGCTGCGAAAATCCATCCTGCGCGAAGACCTTGACCGAGTGCTGAAAGCTCTGCCCCCCTTTGCGGACGAGTTCTGGTCAACCCCCGGTATCGATCCCGCCAGCCTCGGCCCCCGCATCGTCTAAGCCGGGCTTTCCAACCTGACGCCCTGCCCCCATATTGAGCCTGAACCGGAGGTGAAGATGGACGGCGAGACCCTGGCCCGGGTGGGCTATCTGGCAATCATCCTGGTCGCCTTGGGCGGCTGGGTGATGGTGGAGTTCCGCCAGCGCATGGGCCAGGCCCTGCGGATGGCACTGGCCTGGGGGTTGATCTTCGTCGGGGTGATGGCGGGGTTCGGGCTTTGGTCCGACATCCGGCAGGACGTGATGCCGATCCAGGAGATCGCGCCCGACGGCCGGGTCGAAGTGCCGCGTGCCGAGGATGGGCATTACTACCTCACCCTTCTCATCAACGGGACGGCGGTGCCGTTCATGGTCGATACCGGGGCTTCGGGGATGGTCCTTGCGGCCTCGGATGCCGAAAAGCTGGGGATCGACCCGGAAAGCCTGCGCTTCCTGGGTCAGGCCAACACCGCGAACGGGATCGTCCGCACCGCCCGGGTCACCCTGCCCGAGGTCGAGCTTGGGCCCTTCCGCAACGAGGATTTCCAGGCTTTCGTGACCGAAGGCGCGCTGGATCAGTCGCTTCTGGGAATGGACTATCTGGGCCAGTTCCGGATGGAGTTCGACGGCGGCAAGCTGGTCCTGCGGCAGTGATGTCCACGCTGGACGTTTCTGGAACGTCACGCGATCTCAATGCCTTGCCCGTGGACGTTAACCAGATGGCAAGACCTTTGCCCTAGCTGAGAAGCCCCTGCACCGTGTTCGTCAGGTCAACCAGCGAAAAGGGTTTCGGCAGGAAGACCGAGTTTGGCACCCGCGCCTGATCTTCGGCCAGCCCGTCCTCGGCATAGCCCGACATGAACACGACCTTCACCCCCGGCCGGTCCAGATGCGCGCGGCGGACCCAGGCCGGCCCATCCATCCCCGGCATCACCACATCCGTCACGAACAGATCGATGTGAAGCGTCTTGTCCTCCAACCGCGCCAGCGCCTCTTCGGCATTCGCGGCCTCCAGCACCGTGTAGCCGCGCAAGGTCAGCGCCCGGCTGGCAAAGGCACGGACCGAGGCTTCGTCCTCGACCAGAAGAATGACCCCCTCACCTTTGCGCGGGGCGACGCGGCGCGTCTCGACGACCGGAGCGTCCTGCGTCTCACCATGATGGACCGGGAAATAGAGCGAGAAGGTGGTGTCCTGCCCCACGACCGAATCGACAAAGATGAAACCGCCGGACTGCTTGACGATCCCGTAAGCCATTGACAGGCCAAGGCCAGTGCCCTCGCCGATCCGCTTGGTGGTGAAGAACGGCTCGAAAATCTGGCGCAGCTGGTGTTCGGGGATGCCGATCCCGTGGTCCACGACGCGGATCACGGTGTAGTCGCCTGCGGGAACCGTGGCCCTATCGCGCTTCAGGTCTTCGGCCAGGGTCACCGGCTCGGTCTCGATCCGGATGTCGCCGCCGTTCGCCATCGCGTCGCGCGCGTTGACCACGAGGTTGATCAGCACCTGTTCGATCTGCCGCTTGTCGCCCCTGATCCGTCCCAAGAGACGGCCGCCCTCACGGCCAAGATGGGCGAGCGAGAGTTCCACCTTGTCGACCATGAGCCGGTTCAGAAGATGGATCAGGTCGGCCAGAACGTCTTCAAGATCAAGCACTTCGGGGTTAAGCGTCTGCTTGCGCGAGAAGGCGAGCAACTGCCCCACCAGGGATGCCGCGCGGTTGGCGTTCTGCCGGATCTGTTCCAGGTCGGCGAAATCCGAATCCTCCCGCCCGTGGCGCAGGAGAAGAAGGTCGCAATGTCCGGAAATCGCGGTCAGAAGGTTGTTGAAATCATGTGCAATACCGCCCGCAAGCTGGCCGATTGCCTGCATTTTCTGGCTTTGGACGAACTGCGCTTCCAGCGTCTTCAGCCGCGTCGCATCGTTCAGGATCGCCAGCGCGCCAAGCCGCCCGTTCTCGACATAGCGGCGCAGCGTGATCTGCAAGAACCGCTCTTCCTCGCCGCGGACGCGTAGAACCTCCGATCCGCCGGGATGCCGACCGGCAGCGACATCCGCAAGCCATTCCGACACCGGTCGACCCAGCCCTTCGAAAAGATCGTGGAACATCGCGGCCCGCGTCTCGCCTGCCCACATCAGGTCGCGCGCGGCCAGGTTTGCGGATCGCATCACGCCATCGGGCCCGAAGGTCATGATCGCGACCGGCACCTCCTCAAGATCGGCACCGACCGCCACCACCGGGGCGCGATCCACATTGGGCGCGGGGGTCGCACCTGAAGGCAGCGACAAATCGTCGGCCCGCCAGAAATACCGGTCGGTATCGGCCCGGTGCACGGTCAGCCGCAAGACCGACCCCTGCCCCGTCAGATCCTCACGCGCCGCGCCATTGGTTGTGGCAACCGTCTGCAGGCGCTTTAGCAACTCTCCGGGGTTCAGGCTGTGCCGGCCCAGCACCTCTTGCAGCGACCGCGCATCCGGACCAAACCGCGTCTCGGCGGCCAGGTTGCGCAGGATCAGCCGTCCGGAGCCGTCGGTCATGAAACAGGCGGCGGGATCGTCAGCCACGAAGGCAAAAGCGCGCAATCCCTCACGTTCTGCCGAAGTCTCGGCCCACCAGTCCCGGACCGCTATCGTCAAAGCGAGGGCCACCAGCACAAGCGCCAGGAACGGGAGCGCGGGCCCGGTGTCCCGCCAAAACGCCGCCCAGACTGCCGCGAGCGCAAGCCCCGAGACCCCAATGGCAAACAGAATGCCCTTATGCGCTTGGCCCAAATTGTTTACGCCCGTCAAAACCCGCCCCGTTCCAAGCCTGCTTGCGTTGTTCGGCAAGATCGCCGGAAGGAGTTAAGGCATCATTAACCGTCTTGCGCATCCCGTCTAGGTTGCAGGCGGAAATTCAGTTTCCATGAATGAGTGCAAGATAGAAACCGTCACCGTCTTGCAACGGCGTGAAACGATGCTCGCATTCCAGGCTGAAGCCCGGGTGACGTTGCAGGAAGGCGCGGACTTGGTCGCCGTTTTCGCGATTGAGCAGCGAACAGGTGGCATAGGCCAGAACCCCGCCCCGGCGCAGCATCGGGGCCACTCGGTCAAGGATCGTAGCCTGGGTTTCCGCAATTTGGGCAAGGGTTTCCGGGGTGATGTTCCACTTGCCTTCCGGATCCCGGCGCCAGCTGCCCGACCCGGAACAGGGTGCATCGACAAGGATCAGGTCGTAAGGGACCTCAGCCTCGGGCCGGTCGGTCAGGGTGACCTCGGCCCCGGCCCGTTTCGCCCGGATCGGCAGGTCAGCCATGCGGCGCGGGTTCGCGTCATGGGCAAATAGTCGCAGGTTCGCCCGGGCCGCCATCGCAAGCGTCTTGCCCCCGCCCCCGGCGCAATGGTCCAGAACCTTCAGTCCGTCCGTCAGCGGCAAGGCTTCGACCACGGCCTCCGACGACGCGTCCTGCAACTCGACAATGCCGGTAAGATAGGCTTGCGCAGTCTGGATCCGGCGCGGGTTGCGAGTCACGATCAGGCAGGTCGGGGCCAGTTGGTGCGGTTCAGCACCGATGTCATCCATCGCAAGCGACTGGATCGCCTGCGATACATCACCCTTCATCCGGTTCACCCGCAAGAAAACCGGCGCGCGATGGCGCAGGGCCTCTGCGACGCCTTCAAAGTCCGGGCCAAGGCTGGCCTGAAGGTCGGGGATCAGCCAGTCCGGCAGGTCGAGGGCTTCGGTCGCGTCGGGCTCTCGCCCCGTCTCGTCCGGTCCGGGGGGTGCGGGTGCATGGCCCTCGCCGGAAAAGAGCGCCTCCTGCCCCGTAGCCCGCGCCAGACCCAGTGTGAAACCATCCATATTCGGCCATAGCCCCAG
>JBGSVS010000144.1:0-7606 GCA_041752895.1 Tabrizicola sp. | reverse complement strand
GAGGGCTGCGTTCAGGGCTGTCTCGGCCTCGCGCGCCTCGGCTTCGGCACGGTCCATCGCCGCGGCGATCACCACGGCCCCCGAACCGACATAGGAATAGCCGATCTGGGTCCGGTCCACGCCCAGAGCCAGGCAATCGAGATGGGCATCCAGCGTCGTCGCGATCTGCGCAGCAGCGGTGACGGTGCCGAGAACGCCTTCGGGCGAGGCGGCGACGGTCAGGAGGGATTTGTAGGCCATTGTCGTCTCCTGTGATTGCGGATGGCCAAACTTGGCCCTGTGCCCGGACCTGCGCCTTGACAGAGGTCAATTCGCGTGAACGCAGTGGTTGACGCAGATCAAGGCGCAAAGACCCTCTGCGCTGCAGAAGTCGTCCAGTCAAAGCGGCCGGCGCGGCCTCGACGCGACGTGCGGGACCAGCCGGACAGACAGGACGAAGGGACACCAAACATGTGGGATTACTTGAAACTGGCGGGACTTGGCCTTGTCGCGGTCTGTGCCGCGATCGCCGCCAACTACGCCCGTGACCTGGCCTATCAGGTCAACGCTCTCACGGTGATGCTGGCAGCGGGCATCGCCTTCCTGTGGGTGCTGCGCACGGCGGGAGACCCCCGGCCGAACCTGCAGCACGAATACTTCGACGGCGTCGTGCGCGCCGGTGCGATTGCCACGGCGTTCTGGGGCGTGGTGGGCTTTCTGGTCGGCGTCATCATCGCCAGCCAGCTGGCCTTCCCGCAGCTGAACTTCGAATTCCTGCAGGGCTATGGCAACTTTGGCCGCCTGAGACCCCTGCACACCAGCGCAGTGATCTTCGCCTTTGGCGGCAACGCGTTGATCATGTCCTCGTTCTACATCGTCCAGCGCACCAGTGCAGCGCGCCTGTTTGGCGGCTCGCTTGGCTGGTTCGTCTTCTGGGGTTGGCAGCTGGTGATCGTTCTGGCAGCCTCGGGCTATGTCCTGGGGGCCACGCAGGCAAAGGAATATGCCGAACCCGTCTGGTACGTCGACATCCTGATCACCGTGGTCTGGGTCGCCTTCCTGATTGCCTTCATGGGCACGCTCTTCAAGCGCAAGGAGCCCCACATCTACGTGGCGAACTGGTTCCTGTTGTCGATGATCCTGACCGTCGCGATGCTGCATCTCGTGAACAACGCAGCAATCCCGGTGTCGATCTTCGGCAGCGAACAGGTCCAACTCTATGCTGGCGTGCAGGACGCGATGGTGCAGTGGTGGTATGGCCACAACGCCGTCGGCTTCTTCCTGACCGCGGGCTTTCTCGGGATGATGTACTACTTCGTCCCCAAACAGGCCGAGCGTCCGGTCTTCAGCTACAAGCTGTCGATCATCCACTTCTGGGCGCTGATCTTCCTGTACATCTGGGCCGGTCCGCACCACCTCCACTATACCGCGCTGCCTGACTGGGCCTCGACCCTTGGCATGGTGTTTTCCATCATCCTGTGGATGCCGTCCTGGGGTGGCATGATCAATGGCCTGATGACGCTGTCCGGTGCCTGGGACAAGCTCCGGACCGACCCGATCATCCGGATGATGGTCGTTTCCATCGGCTTTTACGGCATGTCGACCTTTGAAGGCCCGATGATGTCGATCAAGGCGGTGAACTCCCTGTCGCACTACACCGACTGGACCATCGGCCACGTCCATTCCGGCGCCTTGGGCTGGAACGGCATGATCACCTTCGGCGTGCTTTACTATCTGGTGCCGCGGCTCTGGAACCGCGAGGGCCTCTACTCGCTGAAACTCGTCAGCTGGCACTTCTGGCTCGCGACCATCGGGATCGTCCTCTACGCCTCGTCCATGTGGGTCACGGGCATCATGGAGGGCCTGATGTGGCGCGAAGTCGACGCGAACGGCTTCCTCGTGAACGCCTTCGCCGACACCGTGGCCGCGAAGTTCCCGATGTATGTGGTCCGCGCCTTGGGCGGTGGCCTCTTCCTGACGGGCGCGTTGATCATGTGCTGGAACCTCTGGATGACCGTCCGTGCGCAACCCGCACGCGTCACCCAGAACTCCGCCGTTCCGGCAGAATAAGGAAACGGAACCATGGGAATTCTTGACAAGCACAAGGTCATCGAGACCAACGCGACCCTTCTGATGATCCTCAGCCTTCTGGTGGTGACCATTGGCGGGATCGTGCAGATCGTCCCCCTCTTCTACCTGGAAAACACCATCGAGAAGGTGGAGGGCGTCCGTCCCTACACCCCTCTCGAACTGGCCGGGCGCAGCATCTATATCCGCGAGGGCTGCTACAACTGCCACAGCCAGATGATCCGCCCGATGCGCGATGAGGTCGAACGCTACGGCCACTACTCGCTGGCGGCTGAATCGATGTATGACCGGCCGTTCCAGTGGGGATCGAAACGCACCGGACCGGACCTTGCCCGGGTCGGCGGTCGCTACTCTGACGAATGGCACCAGGATCACTTCACCTATGCCAAGGCCGTGGTGCCGGAATCGGTGATGCCGCCCTACGGCTTCCTTGCGAACAGGATCATCGACGGGAAATACATCCAGGACGTGGTAGAGACGAACCGGTTCACGGGCGTGCCCTACACAGACGAGATGGTGGAAAACGCGCTCGCCGACTTCACCGCGCAGGTCGACCCCCTGGGTGACAGCTCGGGGCTCGAGGAACGCTACGGCGATGCGGCCTTCGGCACCCCGATCAACGTCCGCAACTTCGACGGCCAGCCTGAACTGACCGAGATGGATGCCCTGATCGCCTACATCCAGGTGCTGGGCACGATGGTCGACTTCTCGACCTACACCCCTGTGGCGAACCGGTAAGGAGGACGCAATGGAAACCTATTCCTTCCTCCGCCACCTGGCCGACAGCTGGTTCCTTCTGGCCATGACGCTTGGTTTCCTGGGCCTTTGCGTCTGGGCCTTCCGGCCCGGCTCGCGCGCCACGCACCAGGAAGTTGCCACCTCGATCTTCCGCAACGACGACCGTCCTGCGGCAGACCCCGCCCAACCCCGCAAGGAGGCCTGAGCCATGGCCAAGCCATTGAAGAAAGAAGTCCGGCAGGTCGAAACGACCGGCCACAGCTGGGACGGGATCGAGGAATACAACAACCCGCTCCCGCGTTGGTGGGTCTGGGTGTTCTACGCCTGCATCGTCTGGGGCATTGGCTACTCCATCGCTTACCCGGCCTGGCCCTTGATCACCGGGGCCACCCCCGGCCTGCTTGGGGCCTCGACCCGCGCCGATGTGGCTGTCGAAATCGCGGCAGTCGATTCAGCGAATGCAGCGATCAAGGACAAACTGATCGCGGCGGACCTCACTGCCATCGGCGCGGACCCCGAGCTTGCGACCTTCGCCGAAAACGCCGGGGCTGCGGTGTTCCGCACGAACTGCTCGACCTGTCACGGCTCGGGCGCTGCGGGGTTCGAGGGCAAGGGCTATCCGAACCTCTTGGACGACGATTGGCTTTGGGGCGGCACGATGGAGGACATCCACCTGACCGTCACGCACGGCATCCGCAACACTACCGACCCGGACGCCCGGTATTCCGAAATGCCGAAGTTCGGCCTGGACGAGATTCTGGACGAAACCCAGATCGCCCAGGTGGCCGAGCATGTCCTGTCGATCTCGGGGCAGGACCATGACGCGGCGCTGGCGACGGAAGGGGCTACGGTCTTCGCCGACAACTGTGCGGCCTGCCATATGGAAGACGGCTCGGGCGACCGCACGCAAGGCGCGCCCCGGCTGACCGATGCGATCTGGCTTTACGGCGGGTCGCGCGAAAAGATCATCGAGACAGTGACCAAGGCCCGTTTCGGCGTCATGCCGAACTGGAACGAGCGCCTGTCCGAAGACGAAATCCGCGCCGTGGCCTTCTATGTCCACGGTCGCGGCGGCGGGGAGTGACGTTCCCGGTTCCCTTGTACCTCGGGGGCCTTCGGGCCCCCTTTTTTCTTTCTGGCAGGCTTCAGATCATCGGCGTGCGAGATCCGGTCCCCACGGCAAGGACTCTTCCGACGCACAAGGCCGCACGAAAAAACTGGGTCTGTCCGGCTCCACCTATGCTAGGGTCAACCCGTAGTTTCGCCTGATGTCGAGGTGCTTCATGGCCAGCAACGCTGCAATCCTGCGCGTCCCGCAATCCGACGTCGAAAGGGGCACTGCCTGTGATGTGCTGGCCGGTGCCGCAACAATCGGCTACGGCTGCGACATCTTCGGCGAATACTGCGCGCCCTCATCGCTTAGCCATCGCCTGTTCCGGACCGACGACTATTCAAAGCGGGATCCGGTTTCTGGAAAGCTCGTCTCGCCTCTTGTGGACGTGGCATCCGCAAGCTTGGGCATGGCCACGCGCATTTCCGGCTCTACCCTTGAAAGCTTCTCGTCCAAATTCGCGGCGTCGGTGGACCTCAAGGGAAACTACAGCTTCTTCGCAGGCGAACTCCACGCTTCCTATGACACCGAGCGCAGAAGCGTGTCCACCACAAGTTTCGTCCAGTACAACCAGACCGCATATTATCACCGGCTCAGCCTGCCGACCTTTACCAAACTGCGCGACTTTCTGACCGAAGAGGCGGCGGCGAATTTCGCGGGCGCGATGACGCCGGATGAACTGGTAGAAACCTACGGCACCCACTACATCTCGGCGCTGATCGTCGGCGGGCGCTGCAGCTATTGCTGCACGGTGGACACGACGCGCTACACCACCAGCGTCGACATTGCGACGGCCGCCGAGGCAAGCTTCCATTTCCTCTCTGGCTCTGCTGAAGGCAAGGCAACGGCAGAAGAGAAAGAGGCGGGGGAATCGCTTCGGCAAGCGTCCACCGCAGTGGCGCGCGTGCTGGGCGGCGATCCGGCGACGGCGTCCGGAATCCTCGACGGCGATCTCAAATCCTGGCTGGCCAGTGTGCCGGACTTCAAGCAGGTCTGCGATCTGAAGGGTGGGCTTGTCGATATTTCACGCCTTGTCGCCGACGAACAGCGCCGAAAGGCAGTGAAGGACGCGGTCGACAACGCCCTGAATGCACATCCCGGTGCCCCGAACACTGTCCCGGTTTATGCCTTTAGCCGCTGGGCCAAGATCAATGGCGCTGAAAACGTGTCGCAATGGTTCTACTGCCTTGACGGCGTTCCGCCCGACAGCACATGGCGACCGAATCCGAACATCTATTTCAAGGCTTTCAAGGAAGCGCAGGAAGGTACGCATCCTGTCTACCGGCTAAAGACCAAGGCTCCAGGGGCCTTCATGTTGTCGTTCGACGCGTCTGATCATGCGGGATGGGCCGGGGCCGAGCTTGTCTTCCATGCCTATCGGGTCAACCATCCCGGCAAGCGGCTGACCCAAGTGCATTCGTATTTCTCCAAGAAAGACAGCGCCTTAAGCGGCTGGCATTACACCAGAGCCACCGAGGTGAAGGGCTGGAGCCTCGACGACCGCAATTCCTTCTTCGTGCCGGTGGCGTGACCTGCAACGCACTGGCTGGCGTCAGGATATGGCCCGTCCGTCCGTCGATCACGCCGATTTGCGCTGCATTGCCGCATTCTTCCTGCCCCGGCATTGCGTCTATTGATGCAGGTCAAGGCCCGCACGGACAGAATGACCGATTGCAGAAGGGATGACAGACCGGCCCCGTGCCGGTGAAGGAGTGCCCGTTGAGTAGCCCAGAATCCGAACCCAGCCTTTACGCCGCGCGCGAACCCGTCTTCCCGCGCCGGGTGAAAGGCACCTTCCGGACGCTGAAGTGGTGGATCATGGGGATCACCCTTGGCATCTACTACATCACCCCCTGGCTGCGTTGGGACCGGGGGCCGAACCTGCCCGACCAGGCGGTGCTCATTGACCTCGCCAACCGCCGCTTCTTCTTCTTCATGATCGAGATCTGGCCGCACGAATTCTACTTCGTCGCGGGCCTTCTCATCATGGCGGGCCTTGGCCTCTTCCTCTTCACCTCTGCCGCCGGCCGCGTCTGGTGCGGCTATGCCTGCCCGCAGACGGTCTGGACCGATCTTTTCATCCTGGTCGAGCGCTGGGTCGAAGGTGACCGCAACGCCCGCATCCGGCTGCATCGCCAGCCCTGGAACTGGGAAAAGCTCATCAAGAACGGCATCAAGTGGTGGATCTGGCTCTTCATCGGGCTGGCCACCGGCGGCGCCTGGGTCTTCTACTTCACCGACGCGCCCACCCTGCTGCGCGACCTCGTGACCTTCCAGGCCCATCCCGCCGCCTATCTCACCATCCTGATCCTGACCTTCACCACCTTCTTCTTCGGCGGCTTCGCGCGGGAACAGATCTGCATCTACGCCTGCCCCTGGCCCCGCATCCAGGCCGCGATGATGGACGAGGACACGCTGACCATCGCCTACCGCGACTGGCGCGGAGAACCCCGCGGCAAGCAGACCGTGGAAGGCAACGGCGACTGCATCGACTGCATGGCCTGCGTCAACGTCTGCCCGATGGGTATCGACATCAGGAACGGCCAGCAACTGGCCTGCATCACCTGTGGCCTGTGCATCGATGCCTGCAACGACACGATGGACAAGATCGGCAAGCCGCGCGACCTGATCGGCTACCTTGCCCTCACGGATGAGACCCGCGAACGCGCCGGGCAGACCCCGAAGTCGGTCTGGTCCCACGTCTTCCGCGTCCGCACCATGCTTTACACCGTGCTCTGGGCCGGGGTCGGCATCGGCCTGATCGTCGCCCTTTTCCTCCGCTCGCCCATCGACGTGAACGTGACCCCGGTGAGGAACCCGACCTTCGTCACCTTGTCGGACGGCTCGATCCGCAACGCCTATGACATCCGGCTCCGCAACAAGTCCGGCGACGATGCCCAGTTCACCATGGCCGTCACTTCGGACGCCTTCGTGACCCTTGGCCTGGAAGGGCAGAGCGGCCTCACTGTCACCGTCCCCGCGAACGAGACCATGTCCCAGCGCGTCTACCTGACCGCTGCCCCGGGCAGCCCCGCCGCGATGGAAGACCGGACCGATGTCCGCCTCTGGGTCGAGGAACAAGGGACGACGAACCGCGTCCACCATGATACGATCTTCAACGGGAAGGAACCGCAATGACCGAACTGACTGGCAAACATGTCTTCGCCATCACCGTGTCGGCCTTCGCCGTCATCATCGGGGTCAATGTCCTTCTGGCCGTGAAGGCCGTCTCCACCTTTCCCGGCCTTGAAGTCGACAACTCCTACGTCGCCAGCCAGGGCTTCAACGCCCGCAAGGCCGCGCAAGAGGCGCTCGGCTGGGCGATGACGCCGACCTATGCCGACGGTCGCCTCGCCTTGGCCTTCGTCGGGCGGGACGGCCTTCCCGTCGCCGTCGATGATCTTCAGGTCCTCGTCGGCCGCACGACCGAGACGAAATACGACGCATTCCCCGTCTTCACCCGCGCAGACGACCTCTATATCGCCGACCTCCCCCTCGCCCAAGGCAAGTGGATGGTGAAGGTCATCGCCACCTCCGCCGACGGCACGCTGTTCGAGCAGCGCTCCGAACTGTTCGTGCGGGGCTGAGATGGCACTTGCCGAAGACTTCGCCGCCACCCGCGCGCCAGTCTCGGCCTGCCCGGCCTGCGCTGTCGTCCCTGCTGCCGAACGCATCGCCGCCCTGCGGGCC
>JBGSVS010000143.1:0-4119 GCA_041752895.1 Tabrizicola sp. | reverse complement strand
CAGCCCGCCGCCACGGCCCGGTCCCACCACGCCTTCCCGTCCGGCACGACCAGCTGCAGATGACCCTGCGGCATCGGGTTGCCCGTCGCGTCGACACTGGACATGCCGCCCTCGTCGGTCAGCATCAGCGCGCCGCCGTTGATCTCGACCTGGACATGCATGAAGCCCGGCTTGTCAGGATAGGGCATCCGCCCGATATCCTTGGCACCGAAGGCTTTCCCATAGTAATCCGCCGCGTCGCCCGCTTGCCCGGGCAGGGCGAAATAGGGGATCACGCCCTGCATGATCCGATCTGCGGGACGATAGCGCTGGTCTGCGGGAATATCGTTCGGCATGTCAGCCTCCTTCACTCGGGTTGGTCGGAAAATGTGCCGGTGCGCATCGCCCCGGCGGGCCGGTAGGTAGAGATCACCACCCCTTCCGGCGTGGCCTTGCTCTCGATCAGTTTCAGCTCGCTGGGGTCGACCCCGTCCGAGAAGATCCGCTTGCCCCGCCCGATCATCACCGGGAAGACCAGCAGCACAACCTCGTCCGCCAGCCCTTCGGCGATCAGCATCGGCGTCAGGGTGGAACTGCCCCAGACGATCAGGTCCGGCCCGCCGGCCTGTTTCACCTTGCCGATGCCCGCCGCGATGTCCGTGCCCAGGCTTTCCACCGGCCCCCAGCCCAGGCTGTCCGGCCGGTGGCTTGCCACGAACTTCTTCGCCCCGTTCAGGCTGTCGGCCATCGGCCCCGCCTGCTTGGGCCAGTAACCCGCGAAGATGTCATAGGTCTTCCGGCCCAGAAGCAGATCGAACCCCTGACCTTGCGCCGCGACAATGGCCGCACCCGCTTGTTCGTCGTGAAATGGAAAGGCCCAGCCGCCGTGATTGAACCCGTTGCCCTTGTCTTCCTCAGGCCCGCCCGGTCCCTGGATCACCCCGTCCAGCGAGATATGCTCAATGATCCTGATCGTCCGCATGCCGCATCGCCTCTCAGTCATTGATACCGTCATGAGTCCATCCCCAGTCCCAGCCTTGGGCGCGAGTCACGGCGCGGGGTTCAGCGCCAACGGGAACGAGTGGTGCTCATGCTCCACCACCCAATGCCCGCCCGTCCGTCGCAGGCCCATCGTCAGGCGGCCCGCAGGCAGGTCATCCGTTGTGCACAGCAGCACCGCCCGCACCCAGGCGACATCCGCGCCTGCGACGACTTGGGTCTCCTGCAACGCGAACCGGCGCGAGCCGGGGTCCTGGAAATACAGCCGCCATGTGTCGCGGTAGGCGTCGATGCCGCGCGCCTGCAACGGTTCAGGCACGTCGAACATGACGATATCCGCGCTTCGGTGGCGGCAGGCACCCTCCAGATCATGCGCGCGGACAGCCGCCGCCCAGTCGTCCAGCATCGCCCGGATCTCGGCCTCCGCGCTCATGCCCCGGCCGCCCGGGCCGCCGCCTCGATCGGCTCCATGTCGATCTTCCTCTGCTTCATCATCTCGGCCATCGCCGCAGCCGAGACCTTCGCATCCGAATGCATCGTCAATTCGCCCAGCCGCTTGGGGAAGACCTGCCACGACACACCATAACGGTCCTTCAGCCAGCCGCAGTTGCTTTCCATCCCGCCGTCGGCAGTCAGCGCATACCAAAGCCGGTCGGACTCTGCCTGATCCTCGGTCTCGACCGAGATCGAAACGCATTCGGACTGCGGGAACATCGGCCCCGCGTCGAGGATCTGATAGGGCACGCCGCCCAGGCTGAAATCGGTGACCGAAAACGACCCCATGCCTGCATCGGCACCGAAGGTCCGCTCGACCCGGCTGCCGGGGATCAGCGAACAGTAGAAGGCCGCGGCTTCAGGGCCACGGCCGCTTTCGAACCAAAGGCAAGTGCGGATGGAGTGAGTCATGCTTGGTCCTCCCTTTGTGGGAGATACTTTACATACCGTTTGGTATGTTTACAAGGCCGTTGTCAGGAAGTAGCCCCGATCAGCCCATCCCGCCCGCGATCAGCCGGTCGGCCAGCGCCAGATAAGGCGCCGAAAGCGCACTGTCCGTCGCCGCAATCGGCGTTCCGCTGTCGCCCGCCACCCGCACGTCCAGCGCCAGCGGCAATTCCCCCAGGAACGGCAGGTCCAGCTTCGCCGCCTCAGCCGCCACCCCACCATGCCCGAAGATATGCGCCTCGTGCCCGCAGTTCGGACAGATATAAGTAGACATGTTCTCGACCAGCCCCAGCACCGGGGTCTTCAGCTTGGCGAACATGTCTAGCGCCTTCCTCGCATCCAGCAGCGCTACGTCCTGCGGCGTCGAGACGACAATCGCCCCCGTCAACTGCGTCCGCTGGCACAAAGTCAGCTGCACATCCCCTGTCCCCGGCGGCAGGTCGATGATCAACACGTCCAGCTTGCCCCAGGCCACCTGCCCCAGCAGCTGCTGCAACGCACCCATCAGCATCGGCCCGCGCCAGACCACCGCCTCGTCTTCCTTCAGCATCAGGCCGATCGACATCATAGTGACCCCATGCGCGACCAAGGGCTCGATGATCTTGCCATCGGGCGAGGACGGGCGCTTCGACACCCCCATCATCTTCGGCTGCGACGGCCCATAGATATCGGCGTCCAGCAAACCGACCTTCCGCCCCCGCCGCGCCAGCGCCACCGCCAGGTTCGAGGCGACCGTCGACTTCCCCACCCCGCCCTTGCCAGACGCCACCGCAATGATCCGGTCGATCCCCGATATCCGCTGCGGCCCGCCCGCTTGCGGCGTCGGGTGCTGCCCGATCTTCAGGCTGGGAGGTGCCGCCTTCGCCACAGGCCCATGCGCCGTCATCACCACCTGCACCGAGGTCACCCCCGGCAAAGCGCGCAACTTCGCCTCTGCTTCGGCCTGCGCCGGACCCAAACTGCGCGCGTCATCGGGGGTCGCGGCCTCGATTACAAAGCGCACGACGCCCCCGTCGACCGACAGCGCTCGAATCAGATCACGGGTGACCAGGTCACCACCACCGGGGTGCTGGATTGCCCCCAGAACCTGCATCACCTGATCCCGTCCGACCGTCATTGTTTCGCGCTCCGCACAACTAATGCACTAAGGTCGTAGTCTTTCGCCAGAAGGGCAAGGGTTGTTGACCAACTGCTCAAAAAATCGGCGAAGACCTTAATAAATCATGACATTTCCGTGACCTCAGCCATGCATATGCTGCATGGCAGCATTGCCGAGACCCGGTATTGTGCATCTGCAGCATCCGGCCCATGTTACCCCTAACAGCGCGACAGAACGTTGCTGACGAAACATCTAAGAGGCTTGAGTGACATGGCTTATGTGAACACCACTTCCGCTGCCCGCAAGGGCTTTGCCGACCGTCTGGCGATGGTCCGCGACACCGTTATGACCGCGATCGCCCAGCGCCGGACCTACCTGCGCACCGTGGCCGAACTGAACGGCCTGACCGACCGCGAGCTTGCCGACCTCGGCATCAGCCGCCTCGGCATCACCGAGATCGCGCACGAGGCCGCCTACGGCAAGTAAGAATTCGTGAGGTCCCCTCCTCCTCCCTGGGACCGAAACGATACGCGGCGGTGTCCGTCCTCCTCCCTGGACACCGCCGCCCCTATTCCGGGGCCACACCGGCCCCACCGACATCGGGCGTCCCAACCTCCTCCCGGGACCTCGTGTCTTGGCGCGCGGCCCCCTCTCCTCCTCCCTGGGGGTCGCCGCCCTTCTTCCCCCCCGCCTTTCTCCCCTTGCAGCCCGACGGACAGCGCGAAATAGTCGCGGCCAACAGGGCAGTTGCGGCACCGGGGATCAGGATGCGCCTTTCCGTCATCTCTGCAGCCACCGTCGCGGCCCTTGTCGGCTACGCCTCTTCGGTGGCGATCATTCTTGCGGCAGCGACGGCCCTCGGGGCCACGCCCACCCAGACCGCAAGCTGGCTGCTTGCGATCAGCCTCGGCAAGGCGCTCGGCTCGGCCCTCCTGTCCTGGACCTCGCGCGTTCCTGTCGTTCTGGCCTGGTCCACCCCCGGGGCCGCCCTCATCGCCGCAACCTCCGGCATCTCGTTTGCCGAAGGCGTTGGGGCGTTTGTCGTCGCGGGCGTCCTTATCGCCGCCACCGGCCTTGTCCGCCCGCTGGGCGCATTGGTC
>JBGSVS010000142.1:0-4313 GCA_041752895.1 Tabrizicola sp. | reverse complement strand
CCGCGCCCGCGCGCTGGCCGCTGCGCCCTACACCCCGCCGCCCACCGTCAGCCAGGACTGGCTGGACCTGTCTTACGACGATTTCCGGGGCATCTGGTTTGACACGCGCCACACGCTTTACCGCGGCACACCCGGCGCAGTTCAGGCCGAGTTCTTCGTGGCCGGCCTTTATTTCCCGCACAAGATCGGCATTCATTCGGTTGTAAAAGACCAGTCGCAGGAGGTTCAGTTCCAGCTGCGCCTCTTCGACACCACCGACCAGTTCCCCGCCCTGCCCGAGGACGGCACCGGCTTTGCAGGGTTCCGCCTGTTGGGAGAGCTGGAGGTCGAGGACCGCTTTCAGGAATACGCCGTCTTCCAGGGCGCAAGCTATTTTCGCGCGATTGGCCGTGGGCAGGCTTACGGCATCTCGGCCCGGGGGCTGGCGCTGAGCACTGCCGCCGATGGGCCGGAAGAATTCCCCACGTTCCGCGACTTCTGGATCGAGGCGGCAGAGCCCGGCGCGGCGGAAGTGACCGTTCATGCGCTGATGGACAGCCCCTCGGTCGCCGGAGCCTACAGCTTTACGATCACTAAGGGCGATACGACCGAGATGACCGTCAGCGCCCGGCTGTTCCCGCGCGTTGATCTGACGACCGCCGGTGTCGCGCCGGGCACGTCGATGTTCCTGTTCAGCGACATCAACCGCACCCGGTTCGACGATTTCCGCGAGGCGGTGCACGACAGCGACGGCCTTCTCATCCTGAACGGTGCGGGAGAGTCGCTGTGGCGGCCGCTGACGAACCCGAAGGCGGTCGAGGTCAGCGCCTTCGCCGACACCTCCCCGCGTGGCTTTGGCCTGATACAGCGCGCGCGCCAGCCGGGGGATTACAACGACCTTGTGGCACATTACGAACGCCGCCCCTCGCTGTGGGTCGAACCCGTGGGCGACTGGGGGCAGGGCGCAGTGATGCTGGTGGAGATTCCCACCGACAAAGAGATCAACGACAACATCGTCGCCTTCTGGCGCCCTGCGGCACCCCTTGCCGCCGGGTCCGAACACCGCTTCGACTACCTCTTGCACTGGTGCGCGCAAAGCCCCGCCGAGGGCACCGTCGCCCCCGTCATCGCCACCCGCACCGGCGCGCGGATATTCGAGGACGGGCGGCTCTTCACCATCGACTACGCTGATCACCCGGCGCTGGGCGATGACCCCGAGCGGATCGAAGCCCGCATCAGCACCAGCGCGGGCGAGATTTCCAGCCAGCATCTGCAAGCCAACCCAGCCACCGGTGGCATGCGGCTGGATTTCACGCTTAAGGGCGGAACACCCGTCGCCGAACTGCGGGCCGAGTTGTTGCGCGGCGGTCAGCGTGTATCCGAAGTCTGGCTGAACCGCTGGGTCACCCCATGACTGCCGCCTTTCGCCTTCCACTGATCAAGGCAGAGCCAACTCTGCCTCTGGCGATGCCGGACCAATCCCTGCAAGCGCCCTTCACCGATCCCGCCGCGCCCGGCCTCCGCTCTTCGCAAACGGTGCGCGCTGTCCGTCTGGCCGTGCTGATCCTGCCGCTTTGCGTGACGCTGGCCTTGGCCCGGATCGGGTTTGGCTGGTTCATGGTCGATGGGAAGCTTGCCGTGACCGAGGCCGCTTTGGTCGCCGTCACCGTCTTTGCGTTCTATTGGGTGGTCCTGTCTGCCGCCACGGCGGCACTTGGTCTTTTCTGGAGACCCCGGCCCCAGGTTCAGGCGCTGCACGGCCTTTCGGTCGCGATCCTTCTGCCGATGTATGGCGAGCCTGCGGGACCGACCATCGGCAATGCCCTCGACCTTTTGGCCGGTCTCTCCGGCAAGGGAAGGCACCGGTATTCGCTGCATGTGCTGTCCGACAGCCGCGATGCTGTCGCAGTTCAAGCCGAGCAGGCGGCAATTCATGCCGCGCGCCGCGCCTATCCTGGCATCGCTCTGCACTACCGCCACCGCGCAAACAACACTGACTACAAGTCCGGCAACATCCGTGATTGGGTGACCGCGCATGGACACGATCATGACGCGATGCTGATCCTGGATGCCGACAGCATCATGGGCGCGAAAAGCGTGACCCTGATGGCCGACCGGATGGCGGTCGAGCCAGGGTTGGGCCTGATCCAGACCGTGCCGCGCGTGCTTGAGGGCGATACCCTCTGGCAGCGGTTGCAGTCCTTCGCCTCCGAGGTCTATGGCACCAACCTTGGCCGTGGCTTCGCGCTGTGGACGGGGGCAGAAGGCAATTTCCTTGGCCACAACGCGCTGGTGCGGACACGTGCCTTTGCCGCCTGCGCGGGTCTGCCGCATCTGCCCGGAAACGCTCCGCGCGGCGGTGTCATCTTAAGCCACGATTTCGTCGAGGCCGCGCTGATCCGTCGCGCCGGTTGGGGTGTGCAGATGCTGCCTGAGGCCACGGAAAGTTTCGAGGACACGCCCGAAACCCTGCCCGGTTACCTGCGCCGCGACCGCCGCTGGTGTCAGGGCAACATGCAGCATCTGCGTCTTCTGGCGACACCTGGCCTGCATGTCGTCTCACGTTTTCATCTTCTGCAGGGAGCGATGGCCTATCTTGCTTCTGTCTGGTGGCTGGCGCTTCTGACCCTTTGGGCCTTGTCCGGACCCAGTGGCGTGCAGCCCGATCCGTTCCTTGCCAACCCCATCATGCCCGCATGGCCTGACTTGCCGCCCGTCAGCCAGGCCGTCCTGACTGCAACCGTTGGCCTGATGCTGCTTGGCCCCAAGCTTCTGGGGATTGCCGGGCACCTGCGCGACAGGGGCCTTCCTGTCCGTCAACTCCCTGGTTTTGCGGTCTCGGTCATTGTGGAGGTCGCGCTGTCGGTTCTTCTGGCCCCTGCCCTGATGGTCCACCAGGTCAGGGCAGTGCTGCGAACGCTTGCCGGGTTCGACGGCGGCTGGACGCCGCACCTGAGCGGTCGCCCTACCTTCCAGATCCTTCTGCGCTTTCATCTGACCGAGACCGTCCTTGGCGCGGCACTGCTTTTGCTATGTGCGGTGGGCCACATCGACCTTTGGCTTTTGCCGGTAGCACTTTGTCTTTTCCTGACCCCCCTGATCTCATGGCTGGTGCAACGCGACCTGTCGCCGGGCTGGCTATTGCAGCCCATGGGGAAACGTGGATGAGGGCAGCCGCAATCACGCTTGCGGTCGTGCTGGCAAGCGGAACGGCAAACGCCGACTGCGGGCCGGACGCGGGCGCGTGCATGATCCCGGGTGGCACCTATCACATCGTGCTTCCCGAGGGTGCCGAAGGGCCGGTTCCGGCGATCCTTCTTCTGCATGGGTACGGCGCTGAGGGGCTGGGCACGATCCGCAACAAGGCTATGGTCAGCCTGATGCTGGGCCGGGGCTATGCGGTGATCGCCCCCGATGGCCAACCCCGCGCCAACGGCAAAGGGCGGAACTGGGACTTCCACCCCGACCGGCCCGCGACCCGCGACGAGATCGCCTTCCTGACTGCGGTTGCCGATGACGCCAGCGCCCGCTTTGGCCTGCAGCGCGACCGTATGCTGCTGGCAGGCTTCTCCATCGGCGGATCGATGACCAGCTATGTCGCCTGTGCGAGGCCCGACGACTTTGCCGCCTATGCGCCGGTCGCGGGCAGCTTCTGGCGTCCGCATCCCACTGCCTGTGCCGGTCCGGTGCGCCTGTTTCACACTCACGGCAAGGCGGATCGCACCGTGCCGCTTGAAGGGCGCGAGATCATGCCGGGCTTCGTGCAAGGCAACGTCTTTGACGCGATGGGGATCTGGCGGATGGCAAACGGTTGTCCATCAGATGCTCCGGAGGCAACTCGCATCCTCGGCATCTACAGCGTCGAGGACTGGACGCTTTGCAATCCGGGTTCCAGCCTCAGCTTTGCCCTGCACGATGGTGGACACAGCATCCCGAAGGGCTGGGCGCAGATGGCTGTCGACTGGTTCGAAGCGCTGCCGTAAGGCCCCGCGCTACCAGCGCAGGACGCGCGATCCGATCAGCGTGGCTGCCAGGGTCACGCCGCCTATCGCCAAGCCATACCAGGTCACATAGAACAGCGGGCTGTCCTCGATGCAGTGCATGGCATAGGCCATCGCGGCTAGGCCACTGCCGCCCAAGCCCGCCGCAAACCCGGCCAAAGCGGGCGATGTCGTTGCCCCCTTGTGCAGTGCAGTCAGGATCGCCGCCACTGGTAGCACCGACAAAAGCGGGATCATCACCAGGCAGGTGGTCATCGTCTTGCCGACCAAAGCCATCTGCCGCCCCTCGGCGGGCGTCGCGACATAAGCCCAGGCCAGCAGCCCCAGCGCCAC
>JBGSVS010000141.1:0-8712 GCA_041752895.1 Tabrizicola sp. | reverse complement strand
CGCGCCGGAAGTTCCCAGGCGAGAACGACGCCCGCAAAATCCCCCGGATCCGCCCCTCCGGCCCCTCGGCCGCGGCCAGCGCCCCCCGCACTTCGGCCCCATAAAGCGTCATGATGTGGCGCATCGCAGCCAGAAACATCTCTTCCTTCGACCCGAAATAATGGTGCGCCAGCGCCGAAGACATCCCCGCCCGCTTGGCGATCTGACTGACGGTCACGTCCAGTGATCCAACCCTGCCGATCTCGACAATCGTGGCTTTTACCAGCGCGGCCTTGCGGATAGGCTCCATCCCAAGCTTCGGCATGTCGGTGCGGCCCCAGAAAATACTTGCCAAACCGAAGTAGGGCGAAGTTTATTGACTCGTCAATCAACAAAAAACCATGGGGAGCCTGCATGTCCATCCGTTCAACCCTTCTCACCACCGTCGTCACCTTTGCACTGGCGGGTTCCGCCTTCGCCGAAGGCTGCGACAAGATCATCTTCTCCGACGTCGGCTGGACCGACATCACCGCCACCACCGCCGCGACCGCACTGGTCGCCGAGGCTTTGGGCTATGAGACCGAGATCAAGGTCCTCTCCGTCCCGGTCACCTACACCGGCCTTGCCGAAGGCGACGTCGATGTGTTCCTCGGCAACTGGATGCCGACGATGGAGGCCGACCTCGCCCCGCATCGCGATGCCGGCAAGGTCGAAACCGTCCGCACCAACCTGGAAGGCGCAAAGTACACGCTGGCCACCAACGAGGCGGGCGCCGCCCTCGGCATCGCCGACTTCAAGGACATCGCCGCCCACAAGGACGCGCTGGAAGGCCAGATCTACGGGATCGAGCCGGGCAACGACGGCAACCGCCTGATCCTCGACATGATCGCTTCGGGTCCCTTCGGCCTTGACGGCTTTGAAGTCGTCGAATCCTCGGAACAGGGCATGCTGGCCGAGGTTGCCAAGAAGTCCGACGCGGGTGAGCCGATCATCTTCCTCGGCTGGGAACCCCACCCGATGAACGCCAACTTCAAGATGACCTACCTGACCGGCGGCGACGACTACTTCGGCCCGAACTTCGGTGGTGCCGTGGTCGATACCAACGTCCGCGCGGGCTATGTCGCGGAATGCCCGAACCAGGGCAAGCTGTTGCAGAACCTGTCGTTCTCGCTGGCGATGGAGAACGAGATCATGGGCGCGATCCTGAACGACGGTGCAGACCCGGCCGATGCCGCCAAGGCATGGCTGGCCGCAAACACCGATGCCTGGACGGCCTGGCTGGACGGTGTGACGACCAAGGACGGCGGCGACGCCGTGGCTGCCGTTACCGCCGCTCTACAGTAATAAGACAAGGCCCCGGGGACCAACCCGGGGCCGCATTTCTGGCCGGGGGGACAGAGAATGGACTGGCTGACGGATTACAAGATCCCGGTCGGCAAGGTGGCGAAGTCCATCTTCGACTGGATGAAGGACAACCTTTCGCCGCTGTTCGACGCCATCTCGGCCGTCATGGAAGCGATGATCGAGGGCATCCTCTGGCTGCTTCAGGCGCCGCATCCCCTTGTCATCATTGCGCTTTTCATCGCGCTGACCTGGTACCTGCAGCGCAGCTGGAAAGTCTGCCTTGGCGTTCTTCTCGGCTTTCTCTTCATCCTGAACCAGGGCTATTGGGAGGAAACCACCGAAAGCCTGACCCTGATCCTGTCGGCCTGCGTGGTCTGCATGGGCCTTGGCGTGCCCATCGGCATCGCCGCCGCGCACCGGCCCCGGCTTTACACCGCGATGGTCCCGATCCTTGACTTGATGCAGACCCTGCCCACCTTCGTCTACCTGATCCCGGCCATCGTCTTCTTCGGCCTTGGCATGGTGCCCGGCCTGATCGCCACGGTGATCTTCGTCCTGCCCGCACCGATCCGCCTGACCCACCTCGGCGTCTCCTCCACCCCCATGGCGCTCTTGGAGGCCGCAACCGCCTTTGGCGCGACCCCGAAGCAGCGGCTGTGGAAGGTTGAGCTCCCCTGGGCGATGCCGCAGATCATGGCGGGCCTCAACCAGACCATCATGCTGTCGCTGTCGATGGTTGTCATCGCGGCGCTGGTCGGCGCGAACGGGCTTGGCGTGCCGGTCGTCCGTGCCCTGAACAGCGTCAACACCGCGCTTGGCTTTGAATCGGGCTTCATCATCGTCGTGGTGGCCATCCTACTCGACCGCATGCTGAGGGTGTCGAAATGAGCCGCGCGGCCGTAGAATTCGACAAGGTCAGCATCGTCTTTGGCGACCACCCCGACCGCGCCTTGCCGCTGATGGATCAGGGCAAGACCCGGCAAGAGGTGCAGCAGGCGACCGGGCAAGTGCTGGGCGTCCACGACTGTTCCCTGACCGTGGCCGAAGGCGAAATTCTTGTTCTCATGGGCCTTTCCGGTTCCGGCAAGTCCACGCTTCTGCGAGGGGTGAACGCGCTGAACCCGGTCGTCCGGGGCGAAGTGCGGGTGCTGGAAAACGACAAGATGGTCTCGGTGACCAAGGCCAATGCCGAGACGCTGCGCCGCCTGCGCGCAACCCGGATTGCCATGGTGTTCCAGCAGTTCGGTCTGCTGCCCTGGCGGTCGGTGCGGGAAAACGTCGGCCTCGGGCTGGAACTTGCCGGGATGACACCGGACCAGCGCAAGCCCAAGGTCGACGCGCAGCTGGAACTGGTGAACCTCTCACAATGGGCCGAACGCAAGGTCGGCGACCTCTCTGGCGGGATGCAGCAGCGCGTCGGCCTCGCCCGCGCCTTCGTCACCGACGCGCCGATCCTGCTGATGGACGAACCCTTTTCGGCGCTTGACCCCCTGATCCGGTCCAAGCTGCAGGACGAGCTTCTGGACCTGCAAGCCAAGCTGAAGCGCACCATCGTCTTCGTCAGCCATGACCTGGACGAGGCGTTCAAGATCGGCAACCGCATCGCCTTGATGGAGGGTGGCCGGATCGTCCAATGCGGCACCGCGCGCGAGATCATCGCCAACCCGGTCAGCGAATATGTCGCCGATTTCGTGGCCCACATGAACCCGCTTGGGGTGCTGACCGCGCGCGACGTGATGGAGCCGGGCGAGGCCTCAGCCGCCGCGCATCGGCTTCCTGCCGAGACGCCGGTCAAGCATATCATGGACCTGATGAGCCAGGGCGTCGCCGAGCTGGTGGTGACGGAAAACGGTCGCAACCTCGGCATGATCCGCACGGCCGGGCTGATGGCCAAGCTGATCAACCCTCGGGGCTAAGCCCAAGAATTTTAAGGAAAGTTCTTGTCAAATTCCTAGAGTAAGGAATTTGGTCCCGTTTGTCAGATGCGCTGCTGCCAAAAGTTAAGATAGCCCTAACGCCCGCAAGCAAGTCATTGATTTTATTCGCCTAAGCCAGAATGTCCACCGTGGACACTCACTCCGCCGTTGCAGCCTTCTTCTTCGGAGCAGCCTTCTTTGCAGCCGCCTTCTTAGGGGCCGCCTTCTTCGCTGCCGGGGCCTTCTTCGCAGCCGCCGCCTTCTTCAACGCGGCCTTCTTCTTCGTCCCCGATTTCCCCGCCTTCTCGGCGATCAGAACCAGCGCCTCTTCCAAGGTGACGGCCTCCGGCTCCACCCCCTTCGGCAGGGTCGCGTTCACTTTTTCCCACTTCACGTAAGGCCCGTACTTGCCGGGCATCACCTGAACCTCACCCCCATCCGGGTGCGCGCCCAGCACCTTCAACGGCCCCGCCTTCGCCGCCCCTCCACGCCGCCCGGCCAGCTTCTGGGCCAGCACCTCCACCGCCCGGTTCATCCCGATGGTGAAGACCTCCTCCACCTCCGGAATGTTGGCATAGACCGGCCCATGCTTCACATAGGGCCCGAACCGCCCGATCCCGGCTTCAACCAGCATACCGTCCTCCGGATGCTTGCCCACCTCGCGCGGCAGCGACAGAAGCTGCAAAGCCCGGTCAAGCGTCAGCCCGTCCGGCGTCCAGCCCTTCGGCAGGCTCGCCCGGTCCGGTTTCGGCTGCGCTTCGGAGGCCTCCCCCCGCTGGACGTAGGGTCCGAATCGCCCGGCCCGCAGGCTGATCTCCACCCCATTCTCGTCCTGCCCGAGGATCCGCCCGTCCGAGGCCACCGACTCGGCATCCCCCGCCAGCGGCCGGGTATACCGACACTCCGGGTAGTTGCCGCAGCCGATGAAGGCCCCGCCCGACCGCGCCGTCTTCAGGTGCAGCCTCCCGGAACCGCATGTCGGGCACACGCGGGGATCACTGCCATCAGCGCGGGCCGGGTAGAGATGCGGGGCCAGGAAGTTGTCCAGCTTCTCCAGCACCTCGCCGATCCGCAGGTCCGCCGTCTCGGCAATCGCCGCCGAGAAGTCCCGCCAGAACCGCGCCAGCACATCCTTGTAGTTGCGGTCCCCGGCCGAGACGTCGTCAAGTTCCGCCTCCAGGTCGGCGGTGAAATCATACTCGACATACCGCTTGAAGAAGTTCGCGAGGAACGCCGTCACCAACCGCCCCTTGTCCTCGGGGAACAGCCGGTTCTTGTCCTTCCGGACATACTCCCGGTCGACGATCGTGGTCAGGATCGAGGCATAGGTCGACGGCCGCCCGATCCCCAGCTCTTCCATCCGCTTGACCAGCGTCGCCTCGGTATAACGCGGTGGGGGTTGGGTGAAATGTTGGTCGGGCGTCACTGCACCCTTGGCCATCGCCTCGCCCTGCATCAGCTGCGGCAGGCGACCTTCGTCGTCGTCCTCCCCGTCCTGCCGGTCATCGCGGCCCTGGTCATAGACCTTGAGGTAGCCGTCGAACAGCACCACCTGCCCGTTGGCCCGAAAGCCGACCTGACCGTCCGGCGAGGTGATGTCGACCGCCGTCCGCTCCATCCGGGCTGCCGCCATCTGGCTGGCAATCGTCCGCTTCCAGATCAGATCGTAAAGCTTGCGCTGGTCGTCCTCGACCCGGATCTTTTCCGGCCCAAGGCCCATGTCCGTCGGCCGGATGCATTCATGTGCTTCCTGAGCATTCTTGGCCTTGTTCTTGTACATGCGGGGAGACTCCGGAACGTAGGCCTTGCCGAAGCGCTTGTCGATTTCGCCCCGTGTGGCCATCACCGCTTCGGGGGCCATGTCGATGCCATCGGTCCGCATGTAGGTTATATGGCCCGCCTCATACAGACGCTGGGCCGCGTTCATGCACTGCTTGGCGCCCATGCCGTATTTGCGGCTGGCCTCCTGCTGCAGGGTCGAGGTCATGAAGGGCGGCCAGGGGTTGCGGGTCGCGGGCTTTGATTCGACCGCTATCACCTTGAAATCACGATGCTTTGCGGCCTCGACGGCAAGCTCGGCGGCGGTTGCGGTCGGGATGTCGAACTTGGTCAGCTTCTTGCCGCCCAAAGTGACCATCCCCGCCTCGAACTCTTGGCCGCGGGGCGTACGGAAGACGGCTTTCACGGTCCAGTATTCCTGGGCCTTGAACGCCTCGACCTCCATCTCGCGCTCGACGATTAGGCGCAGGCAGACCGACTGCACACGGCCCGCCGACTTGGCCCCCGGCAGCTTGCGCCACAGCACCGGCGACAGCGTGAAGCCCACCAGATAGTCCAGCGCGCGACGTGCCAGATAGGCATCGACCAGAGGCTGGTCGATCTCGCGCGGTTCCTTCATCGCCTTGGTCACCGCATCCTTGGTGATCGCGTTGAAGGTGACGCGGGCAACCTTTTTCCCTTTCTTCAGGCTGCTTTGCAGCGCTTCCCTGAGGTGCCAGCTGATTGCCTCGCCCTCGCGATCCGGGTCGGTTGCAAGGATCAGCGTGTCGTCGGTCTTCAACGCCTCGGTAATGGCGCGGATGTGCTTTTTCGATTCGGGCGCGACTTCCCAAAGCATGTCGAACCCGTTTTCGGTATCCACCGAGCCGTCCTTGGGCGGCAGGTCACGAACATGGCCGTATGAAGCAAGGACGATGAAGTCGGGGCCGAGATATTTGTTGATGGTCTTGGCCTTGGCGGGGGATTCCACGACGACGACTGGCATGTGTTCCTGAAACTCCCGCGCCTGGAAATGGCGCGGCAACATGTGGGGGAAGGAGAGGACTTGTCAACCGGGAGAGGCAGGCCGATTTGCCACAATGGGGCCTGCCTGCGGGCCACAAGACGATTTTTCGTCGAAAAATCGGTGACTTGTCAGTCGACGCGCGCCAGAAGACCACCCGGCTGGCGACTGATGCGTCCGTCAAGCTCCAGCATCAGAAGCTCAGGTGCAAGCTGGGCAGAGGTCACGTTCAGGTCGCGCATCAGCTGGTCTTCGGCCAAGGGGCTTGGCCCAAGCCGGTTGAGGATCATCGAATGCAGCAGCGCCACATCCTTCAGCGGACGCTGTGCTGCGGCAGGACCCGGACTGGGCGGAAGGCGCATCTCGGGTTCCGGCAGGGCGTCGGTGGGGGTGCCAAGCGCCTCAAGCACGTCCTGCGGGCCCCGCACCAGCAGCGCGCCGTCGCGGATCAACATGTTGCAGCCTGAAGCGCGGGCGTCGAAGGGGTGGCCGGGGACCGCCATCACGTCGCGCCCATAGTCAAGTGCGGCTTTCGCAGTGATCAGGCTGCCGGATTTAGCGGCGGCCTCGACCACGATCACGGCGCGCGACAGCCCGGCAACGATCCGGTTGCGCAGGGGGAAATGCCGGGCCTGGGGGTCCAGGCCAGGCGGGTGTTCACTGATCCGGCAGCCCCGGGCATCAATCTCCTTCGCAAGGCCGTCGTTCTCGGCCGGATAGATCACATCGATGCCACCGGCCATCACGGCGACCGTGCGGCCTTCGCCCTCCAATGCGGCCTCATGTGCGGCGGTATCGATGCCCCGGGCAAGGCCGGAGACGACGGTCAGCCCCGCCTCGGAGAGGCCCTGACCCAGCCGCCGCGACATCCGCATCCCTAGCGACGAGGCATTGCGCGCGCCGACCATGGCGACGGCCGGGCGCTGCAAAAGCGAAAGGTCGCCCGTGGCCCAAAGGACCGGGGGCGCATCAGGAATGTCGAGGAGTGCTGCGGGATAGTCGCTGTCGCCGTAGGTCAGCAGCCTGGCGCCTACGGCAACTCCGCGCTTGTGTTCGGCCAGGATCACCCCCAACGGGCAGATCTCATAGCCTTCGACGCCCGCCTCGCGGGCAATGCGGGGCAGCACTGCAAGGGCTGCGGCGGCTGAGCCATGTTCAGCCATCAGCCGGTGATAGGTCACTGCCCCCACCCGGCGCGACCGGACAAGGCGCAGCCGGTCCAGCCAATCGCCGTCGAACCCTGTCATCTGGCCGTCCGCCATCGGTGCCCCCAAGCTTTGTCCGCCCGCAGGGTGCACCAGCGATGGTTAACGAATGCTGAATCGCTGCCCGACTCTTCCCCTGCGGCATGGAAGAAGGATTGAACCCAGCCCAATTATTTGATCAAATGGCGGAAAGGCCCTGGGGCACGAGTCCCGGGCCGTCCAGCAGTCCGGGGAGCCAAGCCATGCTGAACGCCGAAGTAGCCAAGCGCCGTGACGAGGCCATCTCGCGCGGGGTGGGCATGATGACCCAGATCTACGCGGATCGGGCGCTGAACTCGGAAATCTGGGACATCGAGGGCAACCGCTACATCGACTTTGCGGCGGGCATCGCGGTGGTGAACACCGGGCATTGCCACCCCAAGGTGATGGCAGCCGTCGCAGCACAGATGGCGAAGTTCACCCACACCTGCCATCAGGTGATGCCCTATGAAAACTACATCCGCCTTGCGGAACGCCTGAACGACAAGGTGCCGGGCGACTGGAAGAAGAAGACGATCTTCGTGACCACGGGCGCCGAAGCCTGCGAGAACGCAATCAAGATCGCCCGCATCGCCACGGGCCGCAACGCTGTCATCGCCTTTGGCGGCGGCTTTCATGGCCGGACCTTCATGGGGATGTCGCTGACCGGCAAGGTCGAGCCCTACAAGAAGGGCTTCGGCGCGATGATGCCCGACGTCTTCCACGTCCCCTTCCCGATGGAGCCGCACGGGATTTCCACCAAGGACGCGATGGCGGGGATCGAAAAGTTGTTCAAGGCCGACCTCGACCCGGCCCGCGTTGCCGCGATCATCTTCGAACCCGTGCAGGGCGAAGGCGGGTTCTACCCCGCGCCGACTGATCTGGTGAAGGCAATCCGGAGCTTGTGCGACCAGCATGGCATCGTGATGATCGCGGACGAGGTGCAGACCGGTTTTGCCCGGACCGGCAATCTCTTTGCCATGCAAATTCACGGCGTGGCTGCCGACCTGACCACGATGGCGAAGGGTCTGGCCGGGGGCCTGCCGCTGGCCGCCGTCACCGGCAGGGCGGACCTGATGGATGCGGCCAACCCGGGCGGCCTTGGCGGGACCTATGCCGGCAACCCGCTTGGGATCGCGGCTGCCAACGCTGTTCTGGACGTGATCGAGGAGGAAGACCTCTGCGCCCGCGCCAATGAACTCGGGAGCCGCCTCAAGCAGCGACTGGAGGCCCTGCGCGCCACCACGCCCGAGATCATGGACATCCGCGGCCCCGGCTTCATGGTCGCGGTGGAGTTCGCCAATCCGGGAACGAAGGAACCCGACGCCGGCTTCACAAACCGCGTCCGGCTGGAAGCGCAAAAGCGCGGCTTGATCCTGCTGACCTGCGGTGTCTACGGCAATGTCGTCCGCTTTCTGGCCCCGATCACCATCCCCGACGCGCATTTCGCCGAGGCGATGGAAATCCT
>JBGSVS010000140.1:0-2168 GCA_041752895.1 Tabrizicola sp. | reverse complement strand
ACCTTTACTTGCGCGCTCGGCAAGTCATGGTCTGATCCTGCCCCCCAACCAACCTCCACCCGCAACAAGCCCGCTCCAACCCTGCGGCCTTCGGCTCTTGGAAACCCAACCTCCGCAAAAGCAACAGCGTCGCCCCGCGCCAAGCCAGCCCTCGCCGACAGAAACGCTCCCATGCTGCCGCCGGATGCGCCAAAAAGGGGAAGGTCGAACGTCGCCTTTGGGTTGGCAGGCCTGCCTGAGCCGTGTATGCCCTTTGCAACGAACATGGACCTGGGTGTGACCCCCGGGTGGCTCTTCCGGCCGCCGATCCGCCGGACAACCTGAACTGACCCACAGATCAAACCACGACGTGCGGCCGATGTGCTGCTGGTCGATCAGGAAACCTTTGCATGATTTCTCTCTCTGCTTACCGGGACCAATGGTTCGGCAATATTCGGGCCGACCTGTTGTCCGGCCTTGTCGTGGCGCTTGCCCTGATCCCCGAGGCGATTGCCTTTTCCATCATAGCGGGGGTTGATCCAAAGGTGGGCCTCTATGCCAGCTTTTCCGTCGCTCTGATCACTGCGATTGCGGGGGGCAGGCCGGGCATGATCTCGGCCGCGACGGCCGCGACGGCGGTGCTGATGGTGACGCTGGTCAAGGATCACGGGCTGCAATACCTGCTGGCCGCCACGGTGCTGGCGGGGTTGTTGCAGATCGGCATGGGGCTGGCCCGGCTGGGCTTCGTGATGCGCTATGTGTCGAAATCGGTGATGACCGGCTTTGTCAACGCGCTGGCGATCCTGATCTTCATGGCGCAATTGCCAGAGCTGGACCCGACCCGCGTGACCGCACTGACCTTTGTGCTGGTGGCGGCGGGACTGGCGATCATCTACCTCTTTCCCTACGTCACCAAAGCGATCCCGTCACCGTTGGTCACGATTCTGGTGCTGACCGGGCTGACTTTGACCTTTGGCTGGGACGTGCGCACTGTGGGCGACATGGGGGCCTTGCCCGATACGCTCCCCGTCTTCCTGATCCCGGATATCCCACTGACCCTGGAAACGCTGCAGATCATCTTTCCCTATGCGCTGGCGGTCGCCGTGGTGGGCCTTTTGGAAAGCCTGATGACGCAAAGCCTGGTCGACGATCTGACCGATACGAAATCCTCGCGCAATCAGGAGTGTATCGGGCAGGGCCTTGCCAACACGGCGACCGGGTTCATCGGTGGCATGGCGGGCTGTGCGATGATCGGGCAAAGCATGATCAACGTTAAGTCCGGCGGGCGTGGGCGGCTGTCTTGCGGCTTTGCCGGGGTGGCGCTGCTGATCTTCTGCGTGGCGTTGGGGGAATGGGTCAGCCAGATCCCCATGCCCGCTTTGGTTGCCATCATGATCATGGTGTCGATCGGCACATTTTCGTGGTCGTCGATCAAGAATCTGCGCACACACCCCCGGTCCTCGTCGGTGGTGATGATCGCCACCGTGGCCGCCGTGGTCTATACCCATAACCTTGCCATAGGGGTGCTCTTGGGGGTGCTCCTGTCGGGCATCTTCTTTGCGGGCAAGATCGCGCAACTTTGCCGCGTCACCAGCACGATCAGCGCCGATGGGCGTATCCGGACCTACCGGGTCGAAGGGCAGTTGTTTTATGCCTCGGTCGAGGATTTCATGGCTGCCTTCGACTTCAAGGAAGCGCTGGAGCGGGTGATCATCGACGTCTCGGCCGCGCATATCTGGGACATCAGCTCGGTTCAGGCGCTGGACCTGGCGGTGCTGAAGTTCCGCCGCGACGGGGCCGAGGTCGAGATCGTGGGCATGAACGCAGCGTCAGAAACCATCGTCGACAAGCTGGCCCTGCATGACAAGCCCGGAGCGGCTGACAAGTTGATGGCGCATTAAGGGGGGCATGGGCATGACTGGGAAGATCATCGCATTGGTGGACGGGTCGATCTATTCGGCCAGCGTCTGTGACTATGCCGCCTGGGTCGCCGCGCGCACCGGGGCCGCGGTCGAGGTGCTGCATGTGCTGGGGCGGCGCGAGGTGGCGGGATCAGGCGATCTGTCCGGCGCGATCCGGCTGGGGGCTCGGACGGCGTTGATGCAGGAACTGGTGGATCTGGACGCGCAACGCTCGCGTCTGTTGGCCGAACGCGGGCGCGCCATTCTGGAGGATGCGCAGGCGATCCT
>JBGSVS010000139.1:0-1578 GCA_041752895.1 Tabrizicola sp. | reverse complement strand
CCGATCTTCTTCGACGCGGTGAAACCAACACGCACGACCGGATCACCGTCCGCCCGGTCGCGGGCCTGCAACAGGAACCCGCTTGTGCCCTGCCGACGGGCCGAGGCAGCCTTGAGGTAATCCGCACGCTTCGCCATCACGTAAAGCGAAACCGCCGGAGAGCCGTTGGGCGCTTCGGCAGCGATGCCTTGGCCCTGGGTCTCCGGCGGTGTCATGTCGCAAACCAGATCACACGCCCCGAAGGGCGCGACATCAGGCGGTCAGCTTGTGACGGCCCTTGGCGCGGCGGGCGGCCAGGACCAGACGGCCGTTCTTGGTGGCCATGCGCGCGCGAAAGCCGTGGCGGCGCTTGCGAACCAGGTTCGACGGTTGAAATGTGCGCTTCATCGCGGCTCTCCATCAGACTTGACCCGAACCCGGAAGATTCCTATGCGGATTCGGGGGGCCTATAACTCGAAGCCCGTCCTTTACGGTCGCTTTCCGCCCAAGTCAACGCGGGCCGAACCGATTTCCTGCAACATTTCGCGGGGAACGCACCGGAAATGTTTCAGGCCGGGTCAAACCGGACTGCGATGGATCAAGGCCGCGTGAACCCCCTGTCGCCTGCCTGCATCCTGCGTCATGGTCACATGCGCTGCAAGGAAAGCCAATGCCCCCGACCAACCATGCCTCCACCCCCGGTTCGCGCGCGCTTTGGCTGCGTCGTCTGCCTTTTCTTGGCATCCTCGCCGCCGGTCTGATCGGAGCGTTCCTGTTGCGCGACACGCTCAGCTTCGAAGCCCTTTCCCGGCACCGCGAGGCTTTGCTGGCGTTTCGCGACGCGAACTATCTGTTGACGGTCGTAGGCTTTGTTGCCGTCTACATCGGGATCGTGGCGCTTAGCCTGCCTGGCGGGACGGTGGCCACGCTGGCGGGCGGTTTTCTGTTCGGCCTGTTTCCCGGGGTCCTGTTCAATGTCACCGGGGCCACGATCGGCGCGATTGCGATCTTCCTTGCCGCTCGCTCGGGCTTTGGCGACCGGTTTGCGGCCAAGCTGCAGTCCGGCGGCGGGGCGGCAGCGCGGCTGATGGCCGGGATCCGGGAAAACGAATGGTCGGTGCTGTTCCTGATGCGACTGCTGCCGGCGGTGCCGTTCTTCCTGGCCAATCTCATCCCCGCCTTCACCGGCACGCGTCTGTCGACCTATGCGGTGACGACCTTCCTTGGCATCATTCCCGCCGCACTGGTCTTTACTTCGGTCGGCGCCGGGTTGGGCGAGGTTTTCGCCCGGGGGGAAACGCCCGATCTTGGCATCATTTTCACCCCGCCGATCCTTTTGCCGATCCTTGGCCTTGCTGCCCTGTCGGCGCTGCCGATGGTGGTGAAGGCCTTGCGGAAAGGGTCCTGACATGACGCGCATCGACACCGACATCTGTGTGATCGGGGCTGGTTCAGGCGGCCTGTCCGTCGCAGCCGGAGCGGTCCAGATGGGGGCGCGGGTCGTGCTGATCGAGGCCGGGGAAATGGGCGGCGACTGCCTGAACTCGGGCTGCGTTCCCTCGAAGGCGCTGATCGCTGCGGCCAAGGCGGCCGAGGCGC
>JBGSVS010000138.1:0-4301 GCA_041752895.1 Tabrizicola sp. | reverse complement strand
CAACACCCCCATCACCGCCAGCGCCGGCCAGACCCGCCGCGCAGGCATCCCCTGCCCCGACGCCTTGACCACCAGCGCCAAGAGCCCCGCCGCAAGCGCCACCCGCCCCCAGACGATGCTGAGGGCAGGCAACCCCGCCAGCGCCAGTTCGTTGAAAAGGAAAGACCCTCCCCACAAAAGGGAGAGGGTCCACAGCAAAATCCAGTCGCTCGGTTTCATGCGCCCCTGATGCCCGAACTTCAGGGCAAAGGCGACCCGGAACCTGCTTACTTCACCCGCTTCCAGGTCCCGCCATCGCGGCAGATGCCCAACACGCAGCCGCGCACCTTCAGGCTGTTGCCCGACAGCGTCATGTCGCCGTTATAGGTCTTGTCGCGGTCCGGCGAATAGATCGTGCCGTCGTCATAAAGCCCGTCCGCATAGGCCACCATGTCCGCCACGATCTTGCGGCCGACATTCGGGCTGTCGATCGGCTTGCCGTCCGGCCCGAACGCGGTGATCAGCGTGCCGCAGAACGCCGGTCCGCAGGGCTTGATCTGGACATGGCCAAAGTTGCCGTTGTCATCTTTCTTGGTCTGCCAGACACCTTCGACCGGATCGGCCAAGGCCGCCCCTCCCAGCACCGCCATCGCAGCGGCAAAAGCGAAAATCTTCATGGGTGTCCTCCTCACAAAATCCCCTGCCGCGACAATGCGCCACCCGCCGCACCGATCAAGCGTGACGTGGGGTCGCTTGCCCGGGCTTTTCATTCGCGCTGCCCCATGCCAAAGACCGGCGCGACCGGAACGGGGGGCCAAGATGATCCTATACCCAGCCATCGACCTGAAGGACGGCCAGTGCGTCCGGCTCCTCCGCGGCGAGATGTCCGAGGCCACCATCTTCGGCGACGACCCCGCCGCGCAAGGACTGAAATTCCAGACGGCGGGCTGTGAATGGCTGCACCTCGTCGACCTGAACGGCGCTTTCGCGGGCCAACCCGTCAACGCCGCCGCTGTCGAGGCGATCCTCAAGGCCATCAAGGTCCCCGCCCAGCTTGGCGGCGGCATCCGCGACATGGCCACCATCGCCATGTGGCTGGAGAAGGGGCTTGCTCGCGTCATCCTCGGCACCGTCGCCGTGGAAAACCCGGCCCTCGTGCGTGAAGCTGCCAAAGTCTTCCCCGGAAAAGTCGCCGTCGGCATCGACGCCCGCAAAGGCCGCGTCGCCACAAAGGGCTGGGCCACGGAAACCGACGTCATCGCCACCGACCTCGCCCGCAGTTTCGAGGACGCCGGAGTAGCCGCCATCATCTACACCGACATCGACCGCGACGGCGCGATGGGAGGGCCCAACATCGAGGCCACCGAAGCCCTCGCCCGCGCCGTGACGATCCCGGTCATCGCCTCGGGAGGCGTCTCCCGCATGGAAGACCTCCTCGCCCTCCGCGACACCGGCGTCATCGCCGGAGCCATCTCGGGACGCGCGCTTTATGACGGGGCGATTGATCTGGCAGGGGCGCTGGCGGCGCTGCGAACCTGACACGACCTGCCTGTGCAGGCGCTCGGGAATTCCTGCGTGAAATCGCAACGAAGCCATGATACTGTATCGAAATTGACGACGATTCCGGTCCGCATTTTCGACTGAAATCCCCTGAACTTTCTTAAGACCCCTTTTCACTTGGAGTTTGCCATGTCTCATCAACACCATGGAATGAAGCCTTTTTCCGCTATCGATGCACTATGCGCACCGGGACGGTTCCGCAGTGATCGATTTGCGCGAATGTTTCCGGAAAGCTCGCCCCTTTACATTGATCCGCTGGCGCTGGCCGCCATCGGTGACAAGGGCGGACCGATGCGGTCCAGCGGTCCGGCTAAGAAGACCCAATCCATCCCGGTCGGCTTCATCTTCTTTGGCCAGTTCATCGATCATGACATGACGCTCGATCTGACCAGCAGCTTTTCCCGGCTTGATCAGCCCGAAGCAACAGGGAATGCGCGCACCCCGACGCTCGATCTCGATTGCGTCTACGGGGACGGGCCGGACGGCAGTCCCTATCTCTACTATCACGGCCAGGCATCAGGAAACGCGATTCAGCTGCTGACCGGGGCCGACATGCCGGGCGCAGACGCGAACGCGCAGCAGGATCTGCCGCGTTCCGCCCACAAGCGCGCTATCATCGGCGATCCGCGAAACGACGAAAACCGCATCATCTCGCAAATGCAGCTTGGCTTCCTGCGGTTTCACAACCATGTCGTCGATCACCTGGCCAGCGAAGGCGTTCCCGAAGACAAACTGTTCGAAGAGGCAAGGCGCACTGTCACTTGGCACTACCAGTGGATTGTCGTGAACGATTTCCTGCGCGCCATGGTCGGAGCGCCGCTTCTGGCCGATATCCTCGGCAAGGGCAGGCAGGTCTATCGTCCGGAAGGCTGCAAGCACAACGCAGCCTACGGCGGGGATCCCTTCATTCCGATCGAATTTGCGGCGGCGGCCTACCGATTTGGCCATTCGATGGTGCCGCAACGCATCATGATCCAGACCGGCGGGTCTTCCTTCGACCTTTTCGGTCCTTCGCTGGGTCTCGGCTTCAGCCCGGTGACGTCTCCCAAACAGGTCGTGCAATGGCCACAGGTGCTCGACCTGACCAACCCGACGACGGATCATGCTGACCAACTTGACTCTAAACTGGCCGCCGATCTTCTCGATCTGCCCTTCGTGCCCGCGCCAGGAGTCAAGTCGCTGGCAGTGCGCAACATGCTGCGCGCCCAGGCCTTCCGCCTTCCGTCAGGCGAGACGGTAGCGCGGGCCTGCAACCGGCCGACGGCAGAGATCGACGCGGTTCATGCCGCTGCTGAAACTCTCGCCGCTGCGGCCGGGCAAGCCGGTGCCCTTGCGGCAGGCACACCCCTGTGGCTCTACTGCCTGATCGAGGCCGCCGAAATCGGTCAGGAGGTTTCGCCGGGAACCTTTGTCAAAGGTGAAGGACTTGGGCCGGTCGGCGGGCGGATAGTGGCCGAAACCATAATCGGGGTTCTCGAACTCGACACCCGGTCCTATCTCGGCTCGAACCGAAGCTGGACACCACTGGACGCGCCGCTGAAAACAGGAGGTATTCACCGTCTTCTCGACCTTCTGACTTATTGACCAGAGGTCGGGCGCAGCAAGTGCAACTTCCCTTCAACGGGGACGCATCCCACAGGATCGGACTAGACAGGCGGCCATTGGCCGCCTGTCTTCCACCGTCTGGGCAAAGCGGCCGAATGTCTCATTGCGCGCCCCGGAAGCACCCGGCACCCTGCCCCCATGACCCTCCGAAACGACACCCTGCCCCCCGCCTCCTCGCTCTGGACCCTCCACCGGCCCGGAGACTTCCTCGACTGCTACTCGGTCGCCTCCACCCTTTCCCCGGCCGAGGCCGCGCGGCGTGGGCTTGCCCTTCCCGGCTGGGCCACCTCGCTCCTCAAACTCCGCAACACCCTCGTCCGCCCCTTCGGCCTCAAGACCGGTGAGCCTGACCAACCGATTTTCCCGACCTGTCATGAGACCGCCGACGAGATCATCCTTGGCACCGACGACCGCCACCTCGACTTTCGCATCGGCGTGATCCGGCAGGACGGGCGGCTTTACATGTCGACCTGGGTGCATCCCCACAATCACTGGGGCCGGGCCTATCTGCGGCTGGTCATGCCCTTCCACATCCTGATCTCGCGCGGGGCCGTGGCGCGGATGGCGAACGCGTATTAACCACCGGGTTTCCAATTCCTTAACGCCCACGGTCAAGATATTGATTCCATTTCGGAATCCCGAAATGCCCACCGTGGACACCACCCAGTTCAAACCCGCTTGCCTTTCTTGCACCTGCACGGCATTCCTGACCCATGCTCAAGACCCGCATCATCCCCTGCCTCGACGTGGCCGACGGTCGCGTGATGAAGGGCGTCAATTTCGTCGACCTGATCGACGCCGGTGACCCGGTCGAGGCCGCGAAAGCCTACGATGCCGCCGGCGCGGACGAGCTCTGCTTTCTCGACATCATGGCGACCGAAGACAACCGTTCCACGATGTTCGACCTCGTCACCCGCACCGCCGAGCAGTGCTTCATGCCCCTCACTGTCGGTGGCGGCGTCCGCACCCCCGAAGACGTCCGCAAACTCCTCCTCGCCGGAGCCGACAAGGTCAGCTTCAACTCCGCCGCCGTCGCCCGCCCCGACGTCGTGGCCGAGGCCGCCGACCGCTTCGGATCTCAGTGCATCGTCGTCGCCATCGACGCCAAGACCGTCTCACCCGGCCACTGGGAGATCTTCACCCACGGCGGCCGCCGC
>JBGSVS010000137.1:0-2467 GCA_041752895.1 Tabrizicola sp. | reverse complement strand
CGCGCCTCATATGCGGTCGGCAACCGGCTGACCGCATCGCTCGGCACGGCCACCGATACCTACAGCTACCCCGGCACCTCGAACCGCCTCAGCATGATCAACCTCGCCACCGGCGGCACGCGGGGCTTCACCTACGACGCTTCGGGCAGCGTGACCGCCGAGGTGCGGCCGGGCGGGACCTACGGCTACACCTACAACGCCGCCGGACGGATGTCGGAGTTCCTGATCAACGGCTTCCTGCAGGCTTCGTACAAATACGACGCCATGGGCCGCCAGGCGATCCGCACCCTGACCTCCCCCACGGTCGTCACCATCCACTCCGTCTTCGACAGCGACGGCCGCCGGATCGCCGAATACAACGAGACCTCCGGCACCCTGATCCGCGAATACGTCTGGAACGGCTGGGACCCCATCGCCGTTATCGAAGGCGGCGTGATCTCCTTCGTCCGCGCCGACCACATCGCCCGCCCGGTTTTCGCCACCAACGCCAGCGGAGTCAAAACCTGGACCGCCACCTACACCCCCTTCGGCGGCGTCCACACCTCCACCGGAGCCCTCCCCTCCGCCCGCTTCCCCGGCCAGTGGTTCCAGTCCGAGAGCGGCCTCCACCAGAACTGGATGCGCGACTACGACCCGACGACGGGGAGATACCTCCAGGCCGACCCGCTGGGACTGGTGGACGGGGCGTCGGTCTACGGCTACGCCGGGCAGAGCCCGATGATGAATATGGACCCGACGGGGCAGTGCTTCGGGCCCGCTGCAGCGCTACTTCCAGTTTGTATTACCGCTGCGTGGATGCTTTACGATTATCTTTCAGATGACTGCTACACTTGGACAGACTTCTGGATATCCCTAGCCTCGAACATCAATCCGGTTTCGTGCCGGAAGCTCGGCCCGGTGTGCCTTGCCTTCAAGGGCGGCGGTAAGGGTGGCGGAGGAGGAAGTGGAGGCAAAGGCGGCGGCGGCTTCAGTGATAAGGGCGGAATGGGCCCGGAAACACCAGAAGATCGCTTTGAGCGCCTTGTCCGGGAAGCGCAGGAAGAGTACCCAGGCAAGGCCGGGAAGGCGGAAGATCACCACATCGATCCCAAGTACATGGGCGGTGACCCGAAGGGCGAAACTTCGCGGATTGATGCGGCCTATCATCAGAAGATAACCAACGCATTTCGTAATGAGCATCCCTACGGAAAACCAAAACTCACCGCAAAGGATCGTCAAGAAATTATGGATCGGGTGTATGATAAGTTTCCACTACCGCCGAAGTGAGTATGAATAGATGCGTGAGCTTTTTGAGTTCAGGATATGGGAGGAATATGCCGCGCTTCTGTTTCGCCCGGATGAGCACAAGAGTTCTGGGCTGTCTCGCAAGGTGCTCATCTACGCGGATGACCTGAAACTGATCGAAGTAAGGAAGCTCCAAGAGAGGCTTCATAGCGAGTATGGAAAGGGCCTCTACTCAAGTTGGGACATCTACCGAACCTATTGCAAAGCAGAAATGGAGGCGAGCCCATGGTTCAAGCTTCGCATTCGCAGCGTGTTTGAACCTGCTGGCGAGGAATGTGGAACTATCTACGACGAAGCAAAGGCTTGTCCAATCTGCCACAGCGGGGCGCGACAGGTCACGGCACTCTACTTGCCGACAAGCCGCATTCCCAAGATGAAAGATCTGAGTGCGACGATAGCTGGAGAAATGGTTGTCTCCCACAAACTGGTCGAGGCTTTCCAGCGCCACAAGGTAACCGGAGCAGAGTTTGCGGCCATCCGCTCGAAGCGGTCTCCCGACGTCGAGACGCCTGACTGGTATCAGATGATTGTTCCGAACACGGGCATTCGGATTGTTCCGCCGACGCGCACAGGCATTAAGCCCTTCGACGAGGATCATGAGAATGAACAACGCTGTGAACGTGGTGATCTGATCGGCCTGAACCTTCTGAGCGAAGTCTCGTTTGCGAAGGAGACTGCCGATGACTTTGATGTCCAAGCGTCGGCGCAGTTTGTTGGTTTGAAAAGTGGACTTTTGCGACCAGAAAGGGTCATTTTCTTTTCCCAGCGTGTACGTCGTCTTCTGGAGTCGGAGGGCCTGAAAGGCGCCGAACTCGAAGTCGCTCATTCCGTCTGAAAGCGTGCCGTAGGTTGCGTGATCTCACGCACGACCTGACGACGGAAGGATGGTGACTGCCGTTTTCTGCCCCAACCCCTCCCAATCCTTAACACCACCCTAACGCCCGCGATCAAGCTATTGATCCGGCTGCCTTTATCGAAACTGTCCACCGTGGACACATCCTACCTGAGGCCGCAAAAGCCTCCCTCGCGTCCCCTCCCTCCGCACCCTCCCCACGCCGCCCCCGGTCCCCCTCCCCTCCACCCCCGATTCGCAGAGCCGCCGAGCACAACCAGCCCACCGCCCCCCTGATCCGCGACCACCTCCGGACCGCCCGGACCCCCATCGCGGTCATCGAGGGCGGCG
>JBGSVS010000136.1:0-6788 GCA_041752895.1 Tabrizicola sp. | reverse complement strand
TGATCCCGTTCTTCGCCACGCGCCAGCCGGACGGCATCAGCTTTCGCGTCACGCTGGACGCCCCCGTGCCGCACGGCCCGCCCGAAGCGATGATGCTGGAGGTGACCCGCGCGCTTGAGGCCAGGATCATCGCCCATCCCGGACAATGGTTCTGGATTCACCGGCGCTGGAAGGGCGGCGCGGCGGGCTAAACGTCAGTCGACCCGCACCGCCGCAAGGATCGCCGCCGGACCTTGTTCTTGCAGGATCACAGCCCCCGGTTGATCGCCCGGGAACGGGGCCGTCAGTTCCAGCGGTTCCTGACCTGACCAGTCCTCCAGCCGCTCCCACGAGGTGACGATGTTGGAATACGAGATCGTCTTGCCCGCATTCTCGCCGCGCTCGATCGTCACCGTCTCTTCCGACTTGTAGCGCACCAGCTGCACCCGGATGGGTCCGTCCAAAGGAGGGTCCGCCTCGGCCCGGATCACCAGCCGGTCACCCTCGCGCGTCACCGTCAGCCGCACCGGCGTTCCCGCCTCAAGATGCGCGCGCAGCCGTTCCGCCGTCTCATCGGGCGCAAACCCTTCGATCCGGTCCGCCCCGCCGATGATCAGCTGCGGCGTGTAGATCGTCCGGCTGCCCACCGCCTTGGCATAGGCCTTCTGCCGGTCGGTGAACTTCGGATCGGCGAACTTGTCCTCCCATCCGATGTAATCCCAGTAGTCGACATGCAGCGCCAAAGGCAGGATCTGCGGGTTCGCCGCCAGCATCGCGACAAATTCATCGGCCGGCGGACAGGACGAACAGCCCTGCGAGGTGTAAAGCTCGACCACCACCACCGGCTCGGCCTGCACCGTAGCCGCCGCTGCCAGCCATAGGCCGCAAGCGGCGCTGACGAAATGTCGCATTTCGGGTATCCTGATCCTTGTCCCCCTTGCGTTATAGGGATGCCCGCTGGCACGAGCCAATCAAGGTTTTGCGAGAGACCTGTCACATGCAGTAAACTTTGAAGCAATCCGGGGCTGGATATTCGGCATACAATGGTATACAACGCCGCAGCAGCCGTTCTAGGGAGCCAGAGATGACCGTCACCGTTGGACATGACCTTTCCAAGACCCGCAAGACCCTGACCGCCGGGGGCCAGACGGTCAGCTACTATTCCATCCCCGCCGCCGAAGCCGCAGGTCTGGGTGACTTCTCGCGCCTCCCCGCCAGCCTCAAGGTCGTGCTGGAGAACATGCTGCGGTTCGAGGATGCCAAGACCGTCACCGTCGACGACATCAAGGCTTTTTCTACCTGGGGCGCGAACGGTGGCCAGAACCCGATCGAGATCGCATATCGCCCTGCCCGCGTGCTGATGCAGGACTTCACCGGCGTTCCCGCTGTCGTCGACCTTGCCGCGATGCGCGACGGGATCAAGGGCCTCAATGGCTCGGCCGCCAAGATCAACCCGCTGGTCCCGGTGGATCTGGTGATCGACCACTCGGTCATGATCGACGAATTCGGCCACCCCCGCGCCTTCCAGATGAACGTGGACCGCGAATATGAACGGAACATGGAGCGGTATGTCTTCCTGAAATGGGGCCAGAACGCCTTCAACAACTTCCGCGTCGTGCCGCCCGGGACCGGCATCTGCCACCAGGTGAACCTGGAATACCTCGCCCAGACCGTCTGGACCGACAAAGACCAGCACGGCAACCTTGTCGCCTACCCCGACACGCTTGTCGGCACCGACAGCCACACCACGATGGTCAACGGCCTTGCGGTCCTTGGCTGGGGCGTCGGCGGGATCGAGGCTGAGGCCGCGATGCTGGGCCAGCCCGTGTCGATGCTGATCCCCGAGGTTGTCGGCTTCAAGCTGACCGGCGCGATGATGGAAGGCACCACGGCGACCGACCTTGTGCTGAAGGTAGTGCAGATGCTGCGCAAGCATGGCGTGGTGAACAAGTTTGTCGAGTTCTACGGGCCGGGCCTCGACCACCTGCCCCTCGCGGACCGCGCCACCATCGCCAACATGGCCCCTGAATACGGCGCCACCTGCGGCTTCTTCCCGATCGACGACGAGACGCTGCGTTACATGCACATGACCGGCCGCGACGAAGGCCGCATCGCCTTGGTCGAGGCCTACGCCAAGGCCAACGGCATGTGGCGCGGGCCGGACTATGATCCGGTCTACACCTCGACCCTGCACCTCGACATGGGCGAGATCGTCCCCGCCATTTCCGGCCCGAAGCGGCCGCAGGACTACCTGCCGCTGACGGATGCAAAATCCAGCTTTGCCAAGGAGATGGAGGCCAGCTTCAAGCGCCCGCAGGGCAAGGAAGTCGCCGTCGAAGGTCAGGATTACAGCCTTTCTTCCGGCAAGGTCGTGATCGCCTCGATCACCTCCTGCACCAACACCTCGAACCCTTACGTCCTGATCGGTGCGGGTCTGGTGGCGCGCAAAGCTCGCGCCCTGGGTCTGAACCGGAAACCGTGGGTGAAGACCTCGCTCGCCCCCGGGTCACAGGTCGTGTCGGAGTATTTGAACGCCGCGGGCCTGCAAGAAGACCTGGATGCCGTCGGCTTCAACCTTGTCGGCTACGGCTGCACCACCTGCATCGGCAACTCGGGTCCCCTGCAGCCCGAGATTTCCAAGGCGATCAACGAGGGCGATCTCGTCGCCGCCGCAGTCCTGTCGGGCAACCGCAACTTCGAGGGCCGGATTTCGCCCGACGTCCGCGCTAACTACCTGGCCTCTCCGCCGCTGGTGGTCGCCTATGCGCTGGCGGGCGATATGAACATCGACCTCACGACCGAGCCGCTTGGCATGGGCACCAACGGCCCGGTCTACCTGAAGGACGTCTGGCCGACGAACAAGGAAATCGCCGACATCGTCCATGCGGTCGTGACGCGGCAGGCGTTCCAGACCAAATACGCCGACGTCTTCAAGGGCGATGCCAAGTGGCAGGCCGTGCAGATCACCGACTCGGAAACCTACGACTGGCCCGCGTCCTCGACCTACATCCAGAACCCGCCCTACTTCCGCGGCATGTCTGCCGGGAAAGGTGCCATCAAGAACCTGACCGGCGCGCGGGTGCTGGCGGTTCTGGGTGACATGATCACCACTGACCATATCTCGCCTGCCGGTTCATTCAAAGCTTCAACTCCGGCTGGCAAGTATCTGGAAGAACGGCAAGTTCCAGTATCCGAGTTCAACAGCTATGGCTCGCGGCGCGGCAACCATGAGGTGATGATGCGCGGCACCTTCGCGAACATACGCATCAAGAACGAGATGCTGGCCAATCCTGATGGAAGCGGCGTGGAAGGCGGCTACACCAAGGGGCCGGACGGCGCGCGGACCTCGATCTACGACGCCTCGATGGCCTACCAGGCGGAAGGCACGCCGCTGGTGATCTTCGGCGGTATCGAATACGGCGCGGGTTCCTCGCGCGACTGGGCCGCCAAGGGCACAGCACTTCTGGGCGTCAAAGCCGTGATCGCCGAATCGTTCGAACGTATCCACCGGTCGAACCTCGTCGGCATGGGCGTCATCCCGTTCGAGTTCACCGGCGGCGACACCCGCAAATCGCTGGGCCTGACGGGCGACGAAGTGGTCAGCATCGGCGGGCTTGAGGGCGCCTTGAAGCCGCTGAGCCAGGTGCCCTGCACCATCCGTTATGCCGACGGCACCGAGAAGACGATCCAGCTGAAGTGCCGGATCGATACTGCCATCGAGATCGAGTATGTCGAAAACGGCGGCGTGCTGCACTACGTGCTGCGGAACCTCGCGGCGTCCTGATTTCGGAAACCGATTGTTTCCATGGAAGGCCCGGGCAACCCCCGGGTCTTCACTTTTTGTTCTCATCTGGTGGCGCAGTCTGACAGCATCGAACCAGCCAGAAGGCTTACGCTATGTCCGACCGTTTCCCGCCGCTTCGCCCGCAGTCCGCGCTGACCCGCTCGGAAACCCGCGCCCTGCCGGTCCCGGCTCCCGTCGACCTTTCGCTGCTCGCGGCGCTCATCTTCGTTGTCGCCCTGGCGCTGATCTGACGCGCGACGCCCGTAGGGTGGGCCGTTCCCGCGCCCCTTTGCACGGGGTTGGCCCACCATCCGCGAGAGGTTAAGAAACCCCTAACGTCCGCGACCAAGTCCTTGAAATTATAAGACCATCAGCGATTGTCCACCGTGGACACTCAGCCGCCCGAAAGCGCCTTTTCAAGTTCCGGCTTGAACCGGCTCTCGTAATCGGTCCCGACCAGCGGCCCCACAAAGCGAAACAGGACCGTCCCGTCGCCCCCGACGATGAAGGTCTCCGGTGGCGCGGTGACCCCCCAGTCGATTGCCCCGCGCATGGCCGGATCGGTCGCGACGGCAAAGAAGGGGCTCCCTTCCTCGGCCAGGTAAGCCACCGCCTTCTCATCGTCGTCCCGAATGTTCACCCCCGCGACCCGCACGCCGTCGGCCGCCATCTGCAGCAGCACCGGATGCTCCGCCCGGCAGGGCGGGCACCAGGTGGCCCAGAAGTTGACCACCGTCACCTCGCCCGAAGTCAGGTCGGCAGCCGTCAGCCCCGGAATGCCCGGCAGCGCGGTTGCAGGCACGGCAGGTGCGGCGCGGCCGACGAAGACCGACTTCAGCTCACCCGCGTTGTCCCGGTGCATCCCCGCGTAGAACAGCCCCGCCAGCCCCGCGAACAGAACCGGGGGCAGCACCATCAGCCATCTAGCCATCCGACTTCCCCTGCCGCGCCTCGACCTCGGCCAAGGCGCGTTTCATTCGGGCCGACTGCCACAGGGTCAGCCCCACCAGCACCGCGATCAGCACCGCCGTCGCCACATAAGACCCCAGCACCGCGACGGCATATTTCCCCAGTTCCGGCATCACGCCACCCTCTCCCGCGCCAGCAGCGCCTTCAACCGCCGCGAGCGGATCTCGGTCCGGGTGCGAAGGAGGACCATCGTCACGAACAGAAGGACAAACCCCGCGATGCAGATCACCAGCGGCTGCCAGAAGACGTCCGATACGTTCTCTTCCTTGTCGAGGCTGAGAGACGCCCCCGGGAGCAGGCCCTGGTTCCAGAAGTTCACCGCATACCGTGACAGCAGCGCGAAGACAGACCCCACGAGGCACAGGATCGAAGTCAGGTCGGCGGCGGTATCCGGGTCCTCGACCGCCGCCCAAAGCGCCATGTAGCCGAAGTAGAACAGCGTCAGGATCAGGAACGAGGTCAGCCGCGGGTCCCAGGCCCACCAGGTGCCCCACATCGGCTGGCCCCAAAGCGCGCCCGTTACCAACGCGATCAGGGTGAAGGTCAGGCCAACGGGCGCGGCGGCCTTGGCAGCGAGGGCCGAGACATGGTGGCGGCGGATGATCCAGATCAGCGAGGTCACCAGCATCATTACCCAGGCATTGATTGCCATCATCGCCGACGGCACGTGCAGGTAGATGATCTTGACGGTGGACCCCTGCTTGAAATCATCGGGCGTGAAGAAGAAGCCCCAGATGAGGCCCACCACCAGCAGAATGACCGTCAGCCCCACCGCCCAGGGCAAGGCCCAGGCCGAGGTCTGCATGAACTTCTTCGGGTTCGCATATTCCCAGATCGACATGGCCGTTCGCCTATCCTTTTCCCGGTTCCTGCTCAACACACCATCGCGCGAGACCCTAGCGCAAATTGACGCGGATCGCAGCGGCGGCCGCGAACGGAAGAAGTGCGGCTGCGCCAAGGCTGATCGCCGCCAGAAGCGCGAGCGGTGTCGCCAAAGCCATGCCTTCGGCCCCGCGACGCACCACCTCGCCCCCGAAGATCAGGGTCGGCACGTAAAGCGGCAGGACAAGGAGGCTGAGGAGAAGCCCACCCCGACGCAGGCCCACAGTGATCGCCGCGCCGAAGGCTCCGATCACCGACAGCGCGGGTGTGCCGAGGAGGAGGCTGAGGACCAGCCAAGGGTAACCGGCAGCAGGCAGGTTCAGGAACACCGCCAACCCCGGCGCAATCAGCGTCAGCGGCAGGCCGGTGACCAGCCAATGCGCCAGCGCCTTCACCGCCACCACCGCCTCCAGCGGGATCGGCGCGGTGGCGAGAAGGTCGAGAGAGCCGTCCTCATGGTCCAGCGCGAAGATGCGGTCAAGCGAGAGGAGGCAGGCGAGAAGCGCGCCAACCCAGAGGATGCCGGGGGCAATGCGGCCAAGGGTGCCACCTTCGGGCCCGACACCCAGCGGGACAAGGACCGAGAGGAGGAAGAAGAACGCCAGCCCCAGCCCGAAGCCGCCACCCGACCGGAAGGCAAGCGCCAGATCGCGGAAGAGGAGCGCCTTCATGCCCGCCCCCGCATTTGCCCTTTAAAAAAATACTCCCGCCGGAGGCACCGACGGCGAACCAAGGCGCGCGGCATCATGTGAAGGCCTCGTCGAAACCGGTGCTCTGGATCACTCGGGCGCGGAAGGGGTCTAGGTCGAGGACCTGCGCTTCCGGCAGGCCGAGGTCGACATGGGTGGCGATGACTGCGAGGCCCCCGGATTTCAAATGGGCACGGACGACATCGGCGAAAAGCGCGACCGAGGCCACGTCGAGGCTGACTGTCGGTTCGTCCTGCAGCCAGACCGGGCGGCCCGTCACCAGCAAGCGGGCAAGGCCGAGGCGGCGTTTCTGGCCGGCGGAAAGCTCTCCGGCCCTTCGGCGGGTCAGTTGGGTCAGGTTGAGGGCGCTCAGGGCGTGGTCGATGCCGGGGCCGCCATAGATACGTGACCAGAAGATCAGGTTTTCGGTGACCGTCAGCGTCGATTTCAGACCGTCGGCATGGGCGGCATAGGCGACACTGTCG
>JBGSVS010000135.1:0-4663 GCA_041752895.1 Tabrizicola sp. | reverse complement strand
CCAGTTTCCCGGTCCTGCCCGCGATCAAGGGGGCCGAATTTGCGGCGGTCGAGGCCGGGGTGCGCTACCAGAACCGCAAGGACGTGATGCTGGTGCGCCTTGCCCCTGGAACGACGATGGCAGGGGTCTTTACCCGGTCCTCCACCCGGTCGGGCTGCGTGCGCGACTGTCAGGCCAAACTGGCGATGAAGGTCCCTGCGGACGCAGGTGCGGCGATCATCGTGAACTCGGGCAATTCCAACGCCTTCACCGGGGCCGTGGGCGATGAGGCCGTCGCCGCCATCACCGGCGCCGTGGCCGAGGCGCTGGGGGTTCCGGCCTCCCGCGTCTTCTCCTCCTCGACCGGCGTGATCGGTGAGCCGCTGCCGTTCGAGCGCATCACCGCCAGGGTCCCCGACCTCGTCGCCGCACTGACGGAAGACGCAGTGGAAATGGCCGCCCAGGCGATCATGACCACCGACACCTTTCCCAAGGGAGCAGCGGCGACCGTGCAGGGCGAAGGCGGGGTGATCCACATTTCCGGCATCGCCAAGGGCTCAGGCATGATCGCGCCCGACATGGCGACGATGCTGGTCTACATCTTCACCGACGCGAAGATTGCTGCGAACCAGCTGCAGAAGATGGTCTCGCGCAACGTGGATGCGACATTCAACTCGATCACGGTGGACAGCGATACCTCGACCTCGGACACGCTGCTGATCGCCGCCACGGGCCAGTCCAAGGCCGCCGAACTGAAGGGCCCCGCGCTGAAAGCGTTCGAGACGGCGCTTGCGGACGTGATGCGCGATCTGGCACTGCAGGTCGTGCGGGATGGTGAGGGTGCGACGAAACTGGTCGAGGTGCGGGTAACGGGGGCAGAGTCGGACGAAGACGCGGCGAAGGTCGCCTTCGCAATCGCCAACTCGCCGCTGGTCAAGACCGCCGTTGCGGGCCAGGACCCGAACTGGGGCCGCATCGTCGCTGCCATCGGCAAATCGGGCGCTCAGGCAGATCGGGACAAGCTGACCATCCGCTTCGGCGATATCCTCGTCGCGCAGAACGGCTGGCGGAACCCGGACTACAAGGAAGACGATGGTGCTGCCTACATGCAGGGCGATGAACTCGTCTTCGCCGTGGACCTTGGTCTTGGCAAAGCGAAACGGTCTGTCTGGACCTGCGACCTGACCTCCCGCTACATCGAGATCAACGCCGACTACCGCTCCTGATTTCATCTGTCTGAAAATATCCCGGGGGTCCGGGGGCTGGCCCCCGGGGTTTCCGCAAGGACCCTCGCATGAAGATCATCCTCGTCTCCGCCGTCGCCCTGATCGACCCCGACGGCCGCGTCCTCTTGGCCCAACGCCCCGAAGGCAAGTCGCTGGCGGGCCTCTGGGAATTCCCCGGCGGCAAGGTCGAACCCGGCGAGACGCCCGAAGCCGCGCTGATCCGCGAGCTGAAGGAAGAGCTGGACATCGACACCTGGTCGTCCTGTCTCGCCCCGCTGACCTTCGCGAGCCACAGCTACGACGACTTCCACCTGCTGATGCCGCTTTTTGCCTGCCGGAAGTGGCAAGGCACCGTCCGTTCGATGGAGGGGCAACAGCTGGCCTGGGTCAGGCCGAGCCAGCTTCGCGACTACCCGATGCCGCCGGCCGACCTGCCGCTGATCCCGATCCTGCGCGACTGGCTTTAGGCTGCCGGTCAGCTTGGGTTTCAGGCACTTGCTGTCCGCGGGTCTGCCTTCCGCTCAATCACGCCAGCTTGGGCGCAAACTTCTTGATCGCCGGATCAGGTCCAACGATGCTTCCACCATATGTCAAGCCAGTCACGGCGTGGCGACAGTGCGGTAGTGAACATGAAACGCCCCATGCTTTGGATGGTTGCTGTCATCCTTGCCAGCTCTTCCACCGCGCCATCTGCCCAGACAACGCCGCTTTGTGAACGTTTGGCTCAGGCGATGGCCGCGACGGCGGGCGCTGACGTTCAGGCTGAAACCGTCAGGGACATTCTGACGGACGTCGGCATGTCACAGGCAATCTGTTCCTTTTCGCTCGATACACGCGGGACGAAGTCTGCCAATTGCAATTGGGCCTTTTCCTACAGGTCAGCCGAAGCAACAGGCACGTTCAAGGACAAGTTGGCCATGTTGTCCGTCTGTGCTGACAAGGCATCCGGTATTGTAACCGACCAATCCGTCAATCACCCGGATTTCTACGACTTGCGCCTGATGCGGATTGCGGGTGGGGAAGTGGGCCTGTCGATCAAGGACAAGGCAGCAATCCAGCAGACCTTTGTGTTTCTGAGGCTCACACCTGCAAAGCCGAAGTAGCAGTTCTGGCAGAAGGATTACCGGGCATTTGACGCGTCTGGCCCAAGGCCAAGGACGAGGCTCGGGGCGGAACCACTATGCTTGGAACCGTCGGCATCGGCACCACGCTGCAGACTACGGGCGCTCCGGTGGGGCAGACTGCCGACGCCCAGTTGATCATCCGCGATGGTGACCGGGTCTTTGCGGTGCAATCTGTGCCAAGCTGGGCATAAGCCGCCGCGCAGGTCATGCGGGCATCGGCGCGGGACCATACAAAGCTTGACACTTCGTAAACGCCCGCAAGCCAACCATTGATTTCATTGCAGACGCCTTTCTGTCCACGGTGGACAGAAAGGGCCTGACCATCTGGCCAGACCCTTCTTTCTGATCACTCCAGCGTGCGCTGGATCTCTTCCCGTTCGAAGATCTCGATGACGTCGTTCTGACGGATGTCCTCGTAGTTCTCGAAGGCCATGCCGCATTCCTGGCCCGAGATGACTTCCTTCACCTCGTCCTTGAACCGCTTCAGGGTCTTCAGCGTGCCTTCGTGGATCACCACGTCGTCGCGCAGAAGGCGAACGCCTGCCGACCGGCGCGCGACGCCTTCGGTAACGAGGCAACCCGCCACCTTGCCGACGTTCGACACCTTGAAGACCTCGAGGATCTTCGCGTAGCCGATGAAATGCTCACGCACTTCGGCCTTGAGGAGCCCCGAGGCAGCCGCCTTGATGTCGTCCACCAGGTCGTAGATGATCGAGTAGTAGCGCAGCTCGACACCCTTCTGGGTCGCCGAAGCCCGCGCCGTCGCATTGGCGCGGACGTTGAAGCCGATGATCGGCGCCTTGGACGCCTCGGCCAGCGCGACGTCGGTGTCGGTGATCGCACCCACGCCGGAATGCAGCACCCGGACGCGGACCTCGTCGTTGCCGATCTTCTCCATCGCCTGGACGATCGCTTCGGCAGAGCCCTGCACGTCGGCCTTGATCAGGATCGGCAGTTCCGCGACCGACTGGTCGGCCTTGGCCTTGGCCATCAGCTGTTCCAGCGTGGTCGCAGCCCCCGCGGCAGCGCGCTTGTCCTTGGCGGTCTTGATCCGGTAATCGGCAATCTCGCGGGCCTGCGCCTCAGTCTCGACGACGTTCAGCGTGTCACCGGCGGACGGCGTGCCAGAGAGACCCAGCACCTCGACCGGAACCGACGGACCGGCTTCCGCCACCGTCTCGCCCTGGTCGTTGATCAGCGCGCGGACTTTGCCCCACTGTTCGCCGACGACGAAGATGTCGCCCTTGCGCAGCGTGCCGTTCTGCACCAGCACGGTCGCAACCGGACCCCGGCCCACGTCAAGCTTGGCTTCGATCACCGCGCCGCTTGCCGACCGATTCGGGTTGGCCCGCAGTTCAAGGACTTCGGCCTGCAGCGCGATGGCCTCCAAGAGGTCATCAAGCCCAAGGCCGGTCTTTGCCGACACTTCGACGTCCTGCACGTCGCCCGACATGGCTTCGACCACCACTTCGTGCTGCAGAAGGTCGGTGCGGACCTTTTGCGGGTTCGCCTCGTGCTTGTCGATCTTGTTGATCGCCACGATCATCGGCACCTTGGCGGCCTTGGCGTGATTGATCGCCTCGACCGTCTGGGGCATCACGGCGTCATCGGCCGCGACCACCAGCACCACGATGTCCGTCACCTGGGCCCCGCGCGAACGCATGGAGGTGAAGGCCGCGTGGCCGGGCGTGTCAAGGAAGGTGACCAACTGCCCGTTGGGCGTCTTCACCTGATAGGCACCGATGTGCTGAGTGATCCCGCCAGCTTCGCCCGAAACGACGTTGGCCTTGCGGATCGCGTCAAGAAGCGAGGTCTTGCCGTGGTCGACGTGACCCATGATCGTGACGATCGCCGGGCGCGGAGCCAGGTTGTCGTCCGAGTCCTTGACGGTGTCGATAACCTGTTCGACGTCGGAATCCGAAACCCGAACCGCCTTGTGGCCGAATTCCTCGATCACCAGTTCGGCGGTGTCCGCGTCGATGGGCTGGTTCATCGTGACCATCATGCCCATCTTCATGAGCGATTTGACCACGTCGGCGGCACGTTCGGCCATCCGGTTTGCCAGTTCGCTGACCACGATGGTCTCCGGCAGCTGCACGTCGCGCACCTGCTTTTCGGCCTTCTGGCCCAGACCCAGCGCCTTGGCGCGGGCTTTTTCCTGCTTGCGCTTGATCGCGGCGAGGCTGCGCTGACGGCCGCCTTCACCTGCCATGGCATCCGACAGCGTCAGCTTGCCCGAGCGGCGGCCTTCGTCGCCGGTGCCACGCTTGGCACCACGGTCGCCCCGGTCGTCCTTTTCGCGGTCCGTCTTGCGGGGCGAGAGGCCGGGCTTGG
>JBGSVS010000134.1:0-1748 GCA_041752895.1 Tabrizicola sp. | reverse complement strand
CCGATGCGGATGGCGGCGGAATGATCGCGGCGGACGACATGGCGGCCTGCCGGGCGATGATCCGCACCGGGAGCCTGTCGTTCCATGCGGCCTCCAAGTTGCTGCCCGCACGGGTGCGCGACCCGGCCTTGGCTCTGTATGCCTTCTGCCGGGTGGCGGATGACGATGTCGATGAGGTGCAGGACAAGGCGCATGCGGTCCTGCGGCTGCGGGAACGGCTGGACCTGATCTATGCCGGGCGCCCCGAGCAGCGGCCTTCGGACCGGGCGTTTGCGGCGGTGGTCAAGGACTTCGACATGCCACGCGCCTTGCCGGATGCGCTGTTGGAGGGCCTCGCCTGGGATGCGATGGGGCAGCGGTATCGGACGCTTGCCGATCTGCATGCCTACAGTGCGCGCGTCGCTTCGGCGGTCGGCGTGATGATGTGCGTCTTGATGCGGGTGCGCGACCCGGATGCGCTTGCTAGGGCAGCGGATCTGGGGTTGGCAATGCAGCTGACGAACATCGCCCGCGACGTGGGTGAGGATGCGCGGGCGGGGCGATTGTTCCTGCCGCTGGACTGGCTGGAGGAGGCGGGGATCGACGCGGATGCTTTCCTGGCCGACCCCCGGCCCTCAGCGGCGCTGTGCGGGGTGGTGCGGCGGCTTTTGGTGGTGTCGGACGATCTTTATCGCCGGGCTTCGACCGGGGTGTTCTCGCTTCCGGCAGATTGTCGGTTGGGGATCGCGGCGGCGCGGCATATCTATGCGGCGATCGGGGGGCAGGTTGCCCGCGCCGGGCATGACAGCGTGACGGGCCGCGCACGGACAAGCCGAGGGCAGAAGCTTGTGCTTATGGCCCGTGCGATGGGGTCCGCGGCGCTGACTCATGTGATGCCGAAGCCCGCGCAATTGCATGCCCGCTCGGTGCCCGAAGTGGCTTTCCTGGTCGAGGCAGCAGGACAGCGATCCGCGCGCCCGCAGCGGTCGGAGGCTCTGCTGGCGATCCTTGCCCAGCTTGAGGCGCGCGACCGGCGCGGGGCGGTCTGAGGGAACCTTGACGCGCGCGCTGGCGTTTGCCTCGCGCAACCGGTAGGGTCGGCGTCATGGATATCTGGGTGTTCTTCGTGTTTCTTCTGGCCTGCGGGCCCGCCGCCGCCACCGGGGCGATGTTTTCGCCTGGGCCCTGGTATGAGGCGCTGAAGAAACCCAGCTGGACGCCGCCGAACTGGTTGTTCCCGGTTGCCTGGACAACGCTGTATCTGTGCATGGCGCTGGCGGGTGAGCGGGTGGCGCGGCAGGCGGGGACGGATGCGGCGGTCGGCATGGCGCTTTATGCCTTGCAGATGGGGCTCAACTGCCTGTGGACCCCGGTCTTTTTCGGGCTTCGGAAAATGCGGGCCGGGATGCTGGTGCTGGCGCTGCTGTGGCTGGCGGTGGCCGCGACGCTTGTCGCGTTCTGGCGGGTGGATTGGTTGGCGGGGCTTTTGTTCCTGCCCTACCTGACCTGGGTCACGGTGGCCGGGGCGCTGAACTGGTCAGTGGTGTCGTTGAACCCCGATCAGGCGAAGGGTCCGGTGACCGCCTAGGGCCAGCGCGCGCGGCGGGGGACCCGCACGGCGAGCATCGGTTTCAGCAGCGGCTGGCGGAAGCGGGTGAGGTCAAGCGCCTCATGCATGCCGATGGTCACCTCGCCCTCTATCTGCGTTTCGACCAAAGCACGCGAGTAGAACGGGGCCTCCAAAAGCGACAGGTGCGGGCGGGGCGTGG
>JBGSVS010000133.1:0-8165 GCA_041752895.1 Tabrizicola sp. | reverse complement strand
CCTTTTCTCAACGCTTTCAACACGATGCCTGACAACATACCCGCCATCGAACAGGCACGCCTCCGCGCCGAGGCGCAGGCATTGGTGCGCAACAGGATCGCCCCCGCCTACGCCAACCCGGTCAGGTCCGGAAGGAAGCAGCCGTAACGAGCCCCGCTTGGGTCGTTGTCCAGCCTCTCACCCTTCCTGCTTTCGCAGATCTATTTCGGTGAGCGCATTTGCGCCCAAGGGGTTACGCCACATCCGATACCGCTGACGGGGCGCGCTGAGGGGTCAAGTCCCGCCAGCGTGGCGTCGATATCGGGCGCGTCCACGATGCCCGGGTCGGTCGGCGCCGGGAAAACCGGCAGGACGGTGGAAGTACTGTGGTTGGGTCAGCCGCGGGCCGCCTTGGCGTTCATCCGGGCTTTCTTCTTCTGGAAGCGCGCGTTCATCAGGGCCTCGCCCTCTTTGCTTCCGTCGTGCCAGGAGCCGAACCATCGATCAAGCGGGATCACCCCGTCGCCGCCGTAGTTCACCTCGAAATACTTGTGGTGCAGGTAGTGGGCGTAGGCGTGGCTGTTCAGCGTCTGGCCTTCGGTCAGCTCCAGCTTGTCAAAGCCGATGTGACCGTTCACCGCGCCGAACCCCGCAAGGTGGAGCTGGTACATCGCCAGCATCGGGTTCGACGGGATCAGCAGGTGCCAGAAGGCGACCGCGTGATAGAGGAACCCTTCGACCGGGTGCATCGACAGGCTGGACCAGGGGCTGGGGTTGACCGAGTTGTGGTGGACCGAATGCACCCATTTGTAGAGAAACGGTACATGGATCAGCCGATGGAGGCAGAAGAAATGCACCTCGTGGATCGCCGGGCTGATCAGCGCCAGCACGACCAGCCAGGGCCAATGCGTCTCCCACGGCAGCCAGACGGCCCAGGTGTTGGCAAAGGCCCAAAGGAACAGCACCTCGACCAGCGTCCAAAGCGGGATCGAGATGAAGAAGGATCGCAGGAAGTTGTCGATGTTCTGGCTCTTGAACCAGAAGACGTCCGAAGGCTGATCGGCGGGGAACTTGCCGTTGTATTTGAAATGGGTGCCCTGCTTGCGGCGGACATACCAGAAGAGCTCGACTGACCCGTAGAACACGAAGATCGCCGCCGCGTTCACCGCGTAAAGCCACAGCGCCCAGCCCCATGACAGGGTCTGCATCACCTCGACATCGGGCACGACGAAGAACCACCAGACCAGCGCCGTAGCCATGTGGAAGGCGTTCCAGGGCCAGAGATAGGTCGGAACCCAAGCCAGCACCTTGGACAGGCTGACCGGCCGGTGCCAGAACGGCGCGAACTCCAGCCTGGCGCTCGGGGCCCAATCGCCGCGCTTGTTGCGGGTGCCGAACTGCAGGTCGTCCATGTCTTGCCTCCCGATCTTCGCTTCACCCAGACCGGCATAGTCCCGTTCAAGATCTACACGCGGGAGAACCTTTGATCCGGTATCCCAGCCATCCGGCCACGGGATGGAATTCTGGGCCGATGCAGGCCGGAAAAGGGGGGAGGAGCGCCGGAAGGCGCCCCTTCAGGCCGCCAGATGCGCCGGCTTTTTGCCCAGGATGATCATGCCCAGGATATCGTCGTCTGTGACTTCGTTCACGTTCACGGTGCCGACAAGCTGGCCGTTTTTCATCACGCTTGCCCGGTCGCACAGTTTCATGACGTTGTGGATGTCATGCTCGATCAGGAAGATGCCCAGGCCCTGCGCCTTCAGCTCCTGGATCAGCTCGGCAACCATCTGCGTCTCATGCGGGCCAAGGGCCGCAGTCGGTTCGTCCATGATCAGGATCTTGGCGTTGAAATAAACCGCGCGGGCGATGGCAACGGACTGGCGCTGACCGCCGGACAGGGCCGACACGGGGACGTTGAACTTGCGGAAGTTGGGGTTGAGCCGCCCCATGATCTTGCGGGTTTCGGCTTCCATCTTGCTGTCGTCCAGAAAGCCGAACTTGCTGACCAGCTCGCGCCCGAGGAACAGGTTCGAGGCGGCATCGACGTTGTCGGCCAGGGCCAGTGTCTGGTAGATCGTCTCGAGGTTCTGCGTCCGGGCGTCGCGGGGGTCCTTGATCTCGACCTCTTGTCCGTTGATCAGGATCTGACCCGCGTCCTTCTGATAAGCGCCCGACAGGCACTTGATCAGCGTCGACTTGCCCGCGCCGTTGTGGCCCAGAAGGCCTACGACCTCGCCGGGGAAGAGATCGACCGTGACGTGATCCACGGCCTTGATCCCCCCGAACGAGATCGAGATGTCGCGCAGTTCGACAAGCGGGGTTCCGGTTCTGTCTACCATGATGTCAGCCCCTCACTTGACGCGTTTGCGGTAAACGATGTCCAGCCAGACGGCGAGGACAAGTGCGACGCCGATCACGATGCGCTGGTAGGACCCGTCGCCAAAGCCGATCAGCACCATGCCGGTCTGCAAGCTGGTCAGGATCAGCGCCCCGATGATCGCGCCGTAGATCGTGCCGACGCCGCCCGCCAACGAGGTGCCACCGACGACGGCCGCAGCGATGACGTAAAGCTCATCCAGGTTGCCCATCGCGTTGGTGGCGCTGTTCTGGCGGGCCGCACCGATGACGGCGGCAATGCCCGCCAATCCACCCATCAGGGTGAAGATCTTCACGGTCATCGCGCGGGTGTTTATGCCCGAAAGGGCCGCGGCCTCGGGGTTGCCGCCGATGGCAAAGACATAGCGGCCGAACCGGGTGCGGGTCATCAGGATCGTCATGCCGATGGCCACGAAGATCATGATCAGCACCGGATAGGCGAAGCCATGCCCGAAGCTGGCGCAGACGTCAGAGTAGATGTCGCCCCCCTTCTGCGCGCAGGCCGGAACCTCTTGCCCAAGGGCCTGGTAGTATTTCTGAATGTTGCCCAGCGGCCAGACATAGGAGTTGACGGTCAGTGTCGCCCCAAGGATCACCGCGCAGATCAGGCCGATGACGAAAGTCTCGGCCCAGACCGGGCGTTGGGCGAAGCCGTGGGTCTTGCGCGACCGACGGCCGTTCAGGAAGGCCCAGACCACGAAGACACAGGCGATCACGGCAAAGATCCAGCTGCCGGTCTTGCCAAGCGCTCCGAAGGACCCGCCGCCGATCAGCGCGAAGGTGTCATCCATCGGCGCGATGGTCTTGCCGCCCGCCACAAGGAAGGCCGCACCACGCCAGACAAGAAGGCCGCCCAGTGTGACGATGAAGGACGGGATCCCCAGGAACGCGATCAGCACACCCTGAAAGCACCCGATCAGCGCCCCCATGACGATGCCGAAGATCACCGTGATGATCCAGATCGACGGATGTCCCAGCCCCAAAGCGGGCGTCAGGTACTCGACCTGCATCAGACCCATATACATGCCGACCACGCCCATTATCGAGCCCACGGACAGGTCGATGTTGCGGGTGATGATGACCAGCACCATGCCCGTCGCCATGATCCCGATGTAGGCCGTCTGGACCGAAAGGTTCCACAGGTTGCGCGGGGTCAGGAACCCGTTGGCCTCGGCCTGGCTGGCCCCGAGAAGTAGTGTGGGGCGGCCAAGGACGACAGCTGAATAGGCCTCGAAGGCGATCCAGATCAACAAAAGCGCGCCGACCATGCCCAGAAGGCGGGGGTCGATTTCCGTGGCGCGCAGGAAACGGGCGAACCCGCTTTCGTTCGGCGCATGGGATGTCGGGGATTGGGGTGTAGCGGTCATGTCCTCGTCCAGCCTGAGAGGGATGGGGCTGCGCCGGAACCGGGCGCTTCAACGCGCACCATCAAGCCTTGCAAGGGCAAAAGTCCAGCCAGAAGAAAAAATGGCGCCGCCCCGAAGGACGGCGCCGGCAGGTCAGATCACTGGCAAGCAGCGATGCCTTCCATGGCACCTTCGCAAGCGGCCTCTTTCGAGATGTGGCCCGCGTCGATCGCCAGGTTCAGCGTGTCCTTGGTGATCGGGGTCGGGTCCAGAAGGATGGCGTTCATCTCAACGCCCTTCTCGCCGCCCGAGAACTTGGTCGCACCCGGGATCGCGTCCAGCGCAGTGCCGTCAGCCATCGCCGAGGCGATTTCGCCAGCGGCCTTGCCCAGGTCTTGCGCGTTCTTCCAGACCGAAACCGTCTGCGTGCCACGGGCAACGCGGTTGATCGCGGCAAGGTCGCCGTCCTGGCCACCCAGCGGAACGTTCAGGCCCTGTGCGGCCAGTGCTGCAGCAGCACCACCAGCCATGCCGTCGTTCTGCGACAGAACGGCGTCAACGGCGTTGTTGTTGGCGGTCAGGATCTGCTCCATGTTCTTCTGAGCATTCTCCGGCTTCCAGCCGTCCGAGTTCGCTTCGCCGACGATCACGATGTCGCCCGAGGCAACAGCAGCGCCGATGACTTCTTCCATGCCCTGACGCAGGAAGCCGACGTTCGGGTCACCCGGGTCGCCCTTGATGATCGCGTAGTTGCCCTTGGGGGCAACGGCGAACACCGATTCCGCGATGATCCGGCCGACGCCGACGTTGTCGAAGGTCAGGTAGAAGGTGCGGTTGTCTTCGATCAGGCGGTCGTAGCCCACAACCGGGATCCCTTCGGCAGCGGCTTTCTCGATGGCCGGCCCGATGGCGTCCTTGTCCCAGGCGTTGATGATCAGGGCGTCCACGCCCTGGGCGATCAGCGCGTCGATGTCCGACAGCTGCTTTTCTGCGGACGACTGCGCGTCGGCCGAGACGTAGGTGTTGCCGGCCGCTTCGATCGCAGCTTTCATCGCAGCTTCGTCGATTTTCCAGCGCTCTTCCTGGAACTGGGCCCAGCTCACGCCGATCACCTTGCCTTCAGCAAGCGCGGCCGACGAAAAGCCAGTCACCGCCAGAACGGCGGCGAGAATTGCGGTACGCATATGTAACCTCCCTAGTGTATCGGCCAGCAGAAGGCCGGTCCGGCAGATTCGCCGGTACGCGCGAAAAGTGCCGCGAATAATTTCAGTTGTCAAAAAAAATTAATCACCGTGGCGATGCTGCCGAAAGCGGCGGAATCTGGCGGCGCGGCTTGCATCCGGGCACTGCGCAAGCGATCCTTCGTCCTGCAGGTGACCCGATGACCGACCCGATCCGCACGTTCCGCAAGCTTGCCCAGGCCAACCGGCTGGCGAACGCGCGCCTGCATGGGGCCTGCGCCGCACTCGACCCTGCCGAGCTGACAGCCGCGCGGCCCGCCTTCTTCGGGACGATCCAGAAGACGCTGAACCATATCCTGATGGTCGACCGCTTCTACCTGAATGCGCTGCTTGGCCACCGCCTTGACCGCGTAGCACTGGACGAGGCGACCTTCTGCCCGGACCTGGCCACGCTTTCCGCCTGGCAGGCAAAGACCGACCTCACTCTCCTTGCCCATGTCGAAGGCCTGACTTCCGCTGCATTGGAAGACATCGTCGCCGTCGATCGGGGCGAACGGGTCCAGCATGACCGGCGCGATGATCTTCTAAGCCATGTCTTCCAGCACCAGACCCACCACCGCGGACAGGTCCACGGGATGCTGTCAGCGACCACGCTCAAGCCCCCGCAGCTGGACGAATTCATCGTTGGCGACGACGCACCGGCCCGGGTCGAGGACTTGGCCCGCCTTGGCTGGACCGAAGCGGACCTGATGCGTTAATCCAGGATCGCGGGCCAAAGCACCGCGTTGCGGCGACTAAAGGGCGGGATGTGGCCGATGCTTGCCAGCCCGAAGTCGGCGGGCCGCAGCACCTTTTGCTCTTTCACCGCCTCGGGATACAACGCCCGCGCCCGCCAGACGGCCTGGGGCGGCACCAGATCGTCATCCGCAACGGCGATCGTCCGGAGCCGCGCCGTCACCCTCGCCGGATCGGGCAGGGGCAGCGTCCGGCCCACGTCCGAAAGATGCCAGCCCCGCGCAAGGCACCAGCGCCGCCAGTCCTCATAGACCCCGCGCGGAAGATCGGCACCAAGGCCCACCATCCGCCCCGGCAGATAGCCCGCCGCAGCCGCAATGGCCCGGACCGGCGGCGACCAGAACACCCGCGCCTTCCACTGATAACGCCAGGGATGGTCGCTCACATGCGTCAGCCCTGCCCCGATGGTGATCGCCCGCGAAACCCGCTCCATACCCTGGTGCCAGCCCATCCAGAGCCCCCCCACCGAATGCCCCAGCACCCAAAGCGGCGCATCCGGGAACAGGCCCGCCAGCCGCGCCAGTGCCGCCGCCTGGTCATGCCGACCCCAATCCGCCAGCGTTACCTTCGACCGCCGCATCGGTCGCTGCAATGACGCACCGAAACCTCGGTAGTCGTAGGTCAGCACCGCAAGGTCCCGCTCTCGTGCTGCCCATTCGGCAAAGGCGCGGTAGAACCTGGCGGGGGCACCGGTGGCCCCATGCAGGACCATGGCCGCGCGCGGTCTGCCCATTGGCCGGAACAGCGTGCCGCTTAAGGTCGCGCCCTCGCTGCGGATGTCCAGCTCCTCGGCTTCGGTCCCAAGGGGCCGCCCCGACGCATCCAGCATGATCGTCTCCGTCATTAGACCGATTGGTCTAGTAGCACGTCTAGACCAATCGGTCTAGTCTTTTCCCTCAGCCCGCGACCGCCTATGTTGGGCGCGATGACCGAAGAACCCACCACCCGCGACCGTCTGATCCAGACCGCCACGCGCCTGTTCCGCCAGCGCGGCTATGAAGGCGCAGGCCTGTCCGAAATCCTGGCCGAGGCCGGGGTGCCCAAGGGGTCGCTTTATCACCACTTCCCGGACGGCAAGGCTGACCTTGCCTGCGCCGCCGCCGACTGGACCGCGTCCGAGATCATCCGCGTGATCGACGACAGCTTCCGCGCCGCACCCGACTGGCGACATGGGGTGACGACGTTCTGCTACAAGATGGCCAAGCTCTTCGACATCCTGAACAGCGCCGACGCCTGCCCGATATTCGGCCTGCTGTTCGACGGCCCCGACCAGGACCGCTTCCGCGCCCAGGCCGAACAATCCTTCGACCGCATCATCGCCACCGCCGCCCGATATGGCGAAACGCTCGGCCTAAGCCCCGCAGCCGCTCACGACGCCGCCGAGACCTTCATCATCGGCTTCCAGGGCAGCTGGACCCTGGCGCGAACCCGCCGCAAAAGCGACGTGCTACGCGGCCTGCCGAAGCGGCTTTACGGGCCCGCCTGAAACGTCGCCACACATTAAGGCTGCCGTCAGAGCTACCTCCGCCACTTGCTCCCCACCGGGCAACCGACATTGAGTTACGATGCACCCAGCGCATCTTCTTCGGATGATCTATGTGCTGGCATATCCAAGCTTCGACACCGCAACGGCCGCAAGGGTTGCGCGGTTCCGACTCGCGAACGAGCCAACGCGGGCCAACCTCGTAGCACCTCATGTCACCCTGGTTTTCGGAGTTGACGATAAGCACGCGCCGGGCATGCTCACGCGATGCCGCGATCTGGCTGCGAACACCCGAGCCTTCACCGTAACCTTCGCATCCGCCCAGCGCGTCTATGACCCGTTCGAGAAAACCCACAAGCTCTTCCTGATTTGCGGAACCGGGGCGGATACCCTGACCAAGCTGCACAACGGGCTCTACACCGGGCCACTTCTAAACGAGATGGACCCCGACCATCCTTTCCGTCCCCATATGACCGTCGCAACGCAATCCAGCGGCGACGAGATCGATCGCCTCGATCCCGGGCTTCTCGGGCCCCTTCCGATCACTGCGCAAATTGACGCTCTCGCTCTGGTCAAGTTCACTCGCGGGACGCTCCAACCAGTCGCAGCCGTATCTCTCCTGCCGTAGCCCTTCCCGGTGGACCTTCCGCCCCCCGCGCCCTAGTCTGGCCCCCGAGTCACGAGGGTTCCATGTCCGACCAGCCTGCCTACCAGGTCCTTGCCCGCAAATACCGCCCGGAAACCTTTGCCGACCTCGTCGGGCAAGAGGCGATGGTGCGCACTCTGAAGAACGCCTTCGCGGCAGACCGGATCGCGCATGCCTTCGTGATGACCGGCATCCGGGGAACCGGCAAGACCACCACAGCGCGGATCATCGCCAAGGGCCTGAACTGCATCGGCCCCGACGGCACCGGCAGCCCCACGACGGAACCCTGCGGCCAGTGCGAGCCCTGCCGCGCCATCGCCGAGGGCCGTCATGTCGACGTGCTGGAAATGGACGCGGCC
>JBGSVS010000132.1:0-10809 GCA_041752895.1 Tabrizicola sp. | reverse complement strand
GACCACGGGGCCGTTCTCGGAAGCCGACCTTGCCCGCGCCGCGACTGAGGGTCGGCTGACGCGGGCGACGATGGTCTGGACGGCCGGACAGGACGGCTGGAAGATGGCTGCCGAGACGGACCTGGTCCGGATGCTGGATGGCGTTCCGCCCCCGCCCCCCAAGCCCTGACGCCGGATCATGCCGCAGGACGAATACCGCTGGCCCTGCGCCCAATGCGGCGCGCAACTGCGCTATGCGCCGGGTCAGACCAGCCTGACCTGCGACCATTGCGGCCATGTCCAGAATATCTCGACCGAGAGCCCCCGCAAGCGCGCGCGGGCCCTGCAAGAGCTTGATGTCGCCCGCGGATTGCGCGACGATCTTGCCGCTTCGGACATGGTCGAGGTGCGAACGACCTCGTGCCCGAATTGCGGCGCCAAGGTCGAGATCACGGATGCCACCCATGCCACCGAATGCCCGTTCTGCGATACGCCGGTGGTGCTGGATACCGGCAGCGAGCGCCTGATCAAGCCGCAGGCCGTGGTGCCTTTTGTGCTGACCGAGGCGCAAGCGCGGGGCGCGATGGTCAAGTGGATGGGCAGTCTCTGGTTCGCGCCCGGGACACTTCTGGAATATGCCCGCAAGGGCCGGGCGCTGACCGGGATCTATGTGCCGTTCTGGACCTTCGACGCGGGCACCGACAGCCGCTATTCGGGCGAACGGGGAGAGTATTATTACGAGACGCGGACGGTGAACGTGCGGGTCAATGGCCGGATGGAACGGCGCGAGGAACGGGTCCGCAAGACGCGGTGGTATCCCGTGCGCGGTGGCGTCTCGCGCGATTTCGACGACATGTTGGTCATGGCCTCACGCAGCCTGCCGCCGCGTCTGGGCAATGAGCTGACGCCCTGGGACCTGGACGCGCTGACCGCCTATACCCCTGAATATCTTGCCGGTTTTCGGGCCGAGGGCTATACCGTCCCGCTTGCCGATGGGCATCGGGAGGCCCGCGACCGGATGTCGGACGTGATCCGCAGCGATGTCCGCCGCGACATTGGTGGGGATGAACAGCGGATCCATGACGTGGACACCGACTGGTCGGACGAGACCTTCAAGCACATCCTGCTGCCGGTCTGGACGGCGGCCTACAAATACAACGGGAAAAGCTACCGCTTCCTGGTCAACGGCCAGACCGGCGAGGTGCAAGGCGAACGGCCCTGGTCGGTCTGGAAGATCGCCCTACTGGTGATTTTCGTTGCAGCTTTGATACTTGGCGCGGTTTATCTGTCTGACCCCGAGGCCTTTGGCCTGCCAGAGCCGGACTGGATGAACTGAGGTCAGTCCGCGTCGCGCTGGAAGAAAAGCTGGTAGCCGGCATAGCCCCCGGCGGCCAGGAACAGGATCCCCCAGAAGGGCGAGCCGAGCCAGATAAACTCGACCAGCCCCCAGCCGATGGGAATCAGGACTGTCAGCCAGCGCACCCAGGCGTGGCGGAAGAACGGGGCGTTCGGGTCGAGAAACTTCATGCCTTTGGTCCCCGTTCGTGGCATCCTCAAGATGCACAGGGAGGACGACATGCCCCAGATTGTCAAGGATTTCCAAGGACAAACCGTCATCACCACCTTCGAGACGACGCCCGCGATGGCCTTCGATCTGGTCGAAGCGCTGGAGGCCGCTTACCGCGACTGCATCCGCCTGCAACCGGGGTTCATCGCGGCGGGGCTGCACATGAACGACGCGCGGACCCGGATCTGCAACTACAGCCAATGGGCGCGGCGCGAGGATTACCAGGCGATGCTGCGCACGCCCGAGATGCGCGAGAGGAACCGCAAGATCAATGATCTCTGCCGGGGGTTCGAGCCAGTGATGTACGAAGTGACCGGGGTGTTCTGACGCCTTCAGGCCGAAGGAACGACGCCGCAAGCCCGGAACGCATCGACCGCCTGGCGGGCTCCGGTCAGGTCGAAGGGTACCTGCGTGTCTCCGGCAAGGGCCGCGGCGATGCCGTTCAGGGCCAGCCCGTCCAGCACATTGCCAAAGCCGGTATCAGTGACGGTCAGCGTCCGGCCCTCGTTCGACAGCTGGTGGCGGTCGGTGCCGATGGTCATCGCCATAGGCCCTTCAAAGCGGAGACCGAAGCTTTCGGTTTCGGGCCATGGGTCGGGGCGGGTGAGAGCGATGGCATAGGGCTGAGCCTGACGTGGGTCATAGGTCACGCGGACCTGAAGCGTCGGGGTGTCGTTGAGGATGGTGCAGACCGGTGTGGGGGTGAAGTCCCAGGCTTGGGCGGGGACGGTCAGGAGGAAAAGGGCGATCAGGGTGCGCATGTGGCGGAAATGGGGTGAAGGGTTGGGGCGTCAAGGTGGCGGCGATGCGCAGTGGCGCAGATCACAGTATGTCCGGACCAGAGGGCAGCGCCTGACCGCCGGGTGGGCACAGCAACGACAGTTCTAGGCGCTTTATGGTTCAAACCCTCCTACCGGAATTCTGCATACCGACGTTGCAGAAGCGCCCGCCCGAGGGGGCGGTCGGGAGCGGTCAGGGTAAGCCAATGTCTATGCATGACGTTCAGCTCGTAAATTCGCGATGACTGCTTGGAAGAACTCGTCGGAGAATTGGAGAGCGACCTGGTCACCCTTTACCCTTCCTTCAACTTCCTTCTGCATTTCTCTTGCTTGACTACAGAGCTCACTTACTGTCGAAAGGTATTCACTCAGCATGTATGAGGTATTCCGGAGAAGCTGCCCCAATGAATCGCTCCCAAGGCGAGCATTTTCGGCGCGCAGCGTCGGCAAAAGTTCGATGAACTTGAAGAAACCTGAATTCTCAAGCTGCTGCATCAATCTAATCGCATTTGGGTCAAGAACCAGTGGGTATCGCGTCAAACAATTATCTATTTTCAGCTTCATTCGATTAATGGACTGAAACAACCATGCATCCCACTTTCGTTCTGGCGAAACTGGTGCGATAGCATCAAAATCTATTCTACTTGCGACAGCTGCCAGCCTTTGATCCATTACGGTTAAGTCTACATCATGCACCAAATCTGCGTCGGCAGTTAAGTTGAGCGTGTCGCGAACTAGATACACCCAAAGATCTGCTGCTTCTCGACAAAGAAAGCTCACCTCTTGAGTTGCAGCGTATCTTGCAGGAATTTCGCGACGGTACTGTGCGTCGCGAAAGATTCTTTCGACGAGGAAAACAGTGATTCCAATCCCTAAAAGCTCGGTTAGAAGGTTCATTGCGAGTGACGCATCGTCATCAAAAATAACAAACCCAACCATGCACAAAAAGAGAAATACAAAAGTAGCAAATGCACTTCTTGCACTAAGCCAAGCCCTCATCACCTACCTCCGCCCCCTCGACCGCTTCCCGCCCCTCTGCCCTGCCCGTCCCGCCGTCGACCGCCCCGCCATCTTCACCGCCTCTTCCACCGCCTCCTCAATCACCTCCTGCCGCGCAAAGGGATCATCGGCCACCGCAAGCTCCACCGCCTCCAGCCGCTTGACCTCATCCCGCAGCCGGGCGGCTTCTTCGAACTCCAGGTTCTCGGCGGCCTTGCGCATCTGCAGGCGCAGCGCGTCAAGGTGGGCGGCTAGGTTCTTGCCGACCATGGGTTTGTCGATCTTCGTCGTGATCCGGGCCTGATCTGTGTCGCCTTCCCAGGTGCCGAACAGGACATCCTCGACGTTCTTCCGCACGGTTTCCGGCGTGATGCCGTGAAGGGTATTGTAAGCCATCTGCTTTTCGCGGCGGCGGTTCGTTTCGGCCAGCGCGCGCTCCATCGACCCGGTGATCCGGTCTGCATACATGATGACCCGGCCTTCGGAGTTCCGCGCCGCGCGGCCGATGGTCTGGATGAGGGAGGTTTCGGAGCGCAGGAAGCCCTCCTTGTCGGCGTCGAGGATCGCCACGAGGCCGCATTCCGGGATGTCGAGGCCTTCGCGCAACAGGTTGATCCCGACCAGCACGTCAAAGGCCCCAAGCCGCAAATCGCGCAGGATTTCAATGCGTTCGATGGTGTCGATGTCGCTGTGCATATAGCGCACGCGGATGCCCTGTTCGTGGAGGTAGTCGGTCAGATCTTCGGCCATTCGCTTGGTCAGGACGGTGGCGAGGGTGCGCAGGCCCTTTGCGGCGACCTTACGGATCTCGTCGAGAAGGTCGTCGACCTGCATCTCCACGGGGCGGATTTCGACTTGCGGGTCGATCAGGCCGGTGGGGCGGATGACCTGTTCGGTGAAGACGCCCCCCGTTTGCTCCATCTTCCAGGCCGCGGGGGTGGCGGAGACGAAGACCGATTGCGGACGCATGGCGTCCCATTCCTCGAACTTGAGGGGGCGGTTGTCCATGCAGGACGGCAGGCGGAAGCCATGTTCGGCAAGGGTGAACTTGCGGCGGAAGTCGCCCTTGTACATGCCGCCGATCTGGGGGACCGAGACGTGGGATTCGTCAGCGAAAACAATGGCGTTGTCGGGGATGAACTCGAACAGCGTGGGGGGCGGCTCACCCGGCGCGCGACCGGTGAGGTAGCGGGAATAGTTCTCGATCCCGGCGCAGACACCGGTGGCTTCCAGCATTTCGAGGTCGAAATTGCAGCGCTGTTCAAGGCGTTGGGCTTCGAGGAGTTTGCCTTCGGAGGTGAGCTGTTTCAGGCGATGGAAGAGCTCGTCCTTGATGCCCTTGATCGCCTGCTGCAGGGTGGGCCGGGGGGTGACGTAGTGGCTGTTGGCGTAGATGCGGATCTTGTCGAAGCTGTCGGTCTTGGCCCCGGTGAGGGGGTCAAATTCGGTAATCGCCTCAAGTTCTTCGCCGAAGAAGGAGAAACGCCAGGCGCGGTCTTCAAGGTGGGCGGGCCAAACCTCAAGACTGTCGCCCCGGACGCGGAAGGCCCCGCGCTGGAAGGCGGTTTCCAGGCGGCGGTATTGCTGGGCGACAAGGTCGGCCATCACCTTGCGTTGGTCGTAAAGTTGGCCGACCACCAGATCGACCGTCATCGCCGAGTAGGTCTCGACCGAACCGATGCCGTAGATGCAGGACACCGAGGCGACGATGATGACGTCGTCACGTTCCAGAAGCGCCCGGGTGGCCGAGTGGCGCATCCGGTCGATCTGTTCGTTGATCTGGGATTCCTTCTCGATATAGGTGTCGGTGCGGGCGACATAGGCTTCGGGCTGGTAGTAGTCGTAGTAGGACACGAAATATTCGACGGCGTTGTCGGGAAAGAAGCCCTTGAATTCGCCGTATAATTGCGCAGCGAGGGTCTTGTTCGGCGCAAGGATGATGGCCGGGCGCTGGGTTTCCTCGATCACTTTGGCCATGGTGAAGGTCTTGCCGGTGCCTGTGGCCCCAAGAAGCACCTGATCACGTTCGCCGGCGTTCACCCCGGCGGTCAACTCGCGGATCGCGGTGGGCTGGTCGCCCGCGGGCTGAAACGGGGTCTGCAGCACAAAGCGGCGTCCGCCTTCCAGCTTGGGCTTGGTCAGCACGTCCGGGCGTTCGGTCAGCGCGTTGGAATTGTTGTGCGGCATCGGGCACGTCCTTGATTTGTCCAGGGGCTGAGGCGAGTCAGGTGAGGCCCGTCAGATTTGATCCGTTTTTGTTCCAGTTCAAGCGGCGATCCGTGTTGCCCGGGCGAAACCGTTGCCGAAGTCGGGGCAAGCGGCTAAGGCAGCGCCCAGAGGTGTGACACATGGCGAAGAAGATCGATACGCAGGCCGTGGGGCTGGATGTGGGGCTGGCGTTCACCCGCTGGCTGACCGGGGCCGAGAACCTGCATTACGGGCTGTGGACGGGCCTTGAGGTCGCGGCGGGCAACCTGCGGACGGCGCAGGACGCCTATACGGTCAAGCTGTTCGGCTATCTGCCACCCGGTCCGCTGCGCATCCTCGACATCGGCGGCGGCGCGGGCGAGACAGCGAAGAAGCTGATCGCGCTGGGGCATTCGGTCGAGATTGTCGTGCCCTCGCCCTTTCTGGCCGCGCGTTGCCGCGAGACGGCCAAGGGGGCGGTCGTGCATGAATGCACCTTTGAGGCGTTCACGGGGACCGGGCCGTTTGATCTTTGCCTGTTTTCCGAAAGCTTTCAGTACATCCCCATGGCCGAAAGTCTTCCGAAGTGTGCCCAGCTGCTGGCCCCAGGCGGGCAGGTGCTGATCGCCGACTGCTTCCGGACCGACGCCTACAAGGGCCGTGCGGCGCTTGGCCCGCAGCCCGGGGGCGGGCACAATGCCGGGGCCTTCCGCGCGGCCTTGGCGGCGGAAGGTTATTCGGTCGCGGCCGAGGAAGACATCACCGAGGCCGTCGCGCCGTCGATCGACCTTGAGCAGCGGCTGTTCAACGTGCTTGGCCATGGCGTGACGCGAGTCGCGGACGAGATTCGCGGCAAGCGCCCGATGGCGCATTGGGCGCTTGACCGGATGATCGGCCTGTTTCTGTCGCGGACCCGTCGGGAGAACCTGATGCAGCGACTGACCGGAACGACGCGCACATCCGAGGCGTTCCGCACCTACAATCGCTATCAGATCATCAGACTGTTTCGCAGCTGAAACCGAGATACCAGCGGGAACAGATTCTCCGCCGGAACGTGCAACTTAAGGTTGATTTAACCCTTCGTTTCCGCCAGAATAGTAGTGCAAGCAGCAACTGACCCTGCCGGTCGGTGCCAGAACCCACCCCACCCACACTCCCTGGCGCCGACCGGCAGACCTTTCGCCGCAATCTCGCGCTTGCGCTTTCCCGAAAGCTTCGGAATAACGAGGGGCAGTCAGCCCAGGAGCAGCACATGCGCGCCCGCATCTATCAGCCCGCAAAGACCGCCATGCAGTCGGGGACCGCCAAGACCCAAGGCTGGGTGCTGGAATTCGCCCCGGCCTCCGAGCGCGAGGTTGATCCCTTGATGGGCTGGACCTCGTCCTCGGACACGCAAGCCCAGGTCCGCCTGCGGTTCGAGACCCGCGAGGCGGCCGAGGCCTATGCGGCGGAAGAGGGCATCGACTACGATCTGGTCCAGCCAAAGCCGCGCAAGGCGGTGATCCGGCCGCGCGGTTATGGCGAGAACTTCGCGACCGACCGCAAGGGCGCCTGGACGCATTAAGGCTACTCCAGAATGTCGGACCCGATCCAGATCGTGGTCCCAGCCTTGAAAACGTAGCGCGACCTGGTGATGCTGCCGTCTTCGGCGTAGCGGATGACAAGACCGTCCTTCACCTCATAGCGACCGAAGTCCGACTGTTCTGACCCCGAGGCGAAGCCGCCGCCGCCTTCGAACGTGGCGCTTGCGCCCGCGTATGAGCCGAACGCCCAGGTGCCGTCCGGGTTGTAGCGGGTGTCGGTCATCCGGGTCACGCCGCCGGACATTCCAATCCCGGGGGTGAAGCCCGATACGAAGATCGTCGAGACGATTCCGTTCAGCTTGGTGCCATCGGCCAGGGGCTCGATCTGGAACATCGTCCGGTCACCTTTCGTGAACTGGCCCTCTTCGATGTCATAGGTTTGAACCTCGCCCGAGGCGTAGCGCAGCGTCATTTGCCCGCCGTCCACATGATAATTTCCCCAATCCATGTCCCCCGCCGCAAGCCGTTCGCTGCGGTCAAAGGAGGCGGTGCCGTCGGGGGGCGTGCCGGCATAGAAAAGGCCGTCCGGCCAGAAGGTCAGCCAGTGATGGTCGATCTCCATCGTCATCATGCCGTCCAGACCCATCGACCACCAGGTCGAGGTGCCCCACCAGACGCCGTGCAGATCTCCGGGTTGGGGGGCAGGCAAAAGCGGTTCTGCCCCTTCGCTGACAAAGCGCGCACCTTCGATCATCGGCAGGACATCGCGCTGGAAGACTGCCATCCCCTCGGCAAGGTCGGCCTCATCATCGGCCGAAGCCTCGAAGCCGATCAGTTCCATCCGGCCGAAAAGCTGGATGGCGAACAGGATCTGCAGGTCGCTGTCGACAGTCTGACCCAGCATGCCTGCGGGGCGGCCCCGCAGATTTGCAATCTCGGGTTTAACCAGGACGGTGACCTTGGGCGCGTCGTCTTCGTCGATGAAGCGGCGGGTCTGGCCCGCGACCCAGGTATCGGCCCGGCCCGTCGCGCGCGCGCCTGGGGTGATGTAGATCACGCAGTATTCGCATTCGTCGTCCGGCAGGTCCGACCACAGGATCAGGGTTCCATCGTCGCGCGTGCTGCCCATCTGCCAGCCGGGCGGGAGGTCGAAGATGACATTGCCGTGCTGGTGGGTTTCGGCGGCAAGCGGAATCGCCAGAACCAGGACGAGGAGAAATGTCAGCAAGCGCATGGCAGGGATCCGGTTGCGTGGCGGAAGCATTGCACGGAATTGCGGCGCGCAAAGTCGGGAATGCCTGTCCTTGGCAGAGGGCGGGCAGCGTTTTGCTTGCCTTGCCGGGCGACGCGCGGCAGGAAGTGCCCCGGAGGACGAAAATGCCGATCACCATTGCCGAAGAACACCCGCTGACCCCGGACCTGACGCTTTTGTTCGAACGACACACGGCGGACATGCATGCCGACACTCCGCCAGAGTCGATTCACATGATGGACAAGGGCGCGCTGGCGGCCCCGGGCATCCGGTTCTTCGTGCTGCGCGACGGGGGTGTGCCGTTGGCGATGGGGGCAGTGAAGCGGATCGACGCGACCCATGCCGAGATCAAGTCGATGCATGTGTTGGCTGAGGCGCGGGGGCGTGGATTGTCGAAGGCGATGCTGGATCACCTTGTCGCTGCGGCGCGGGTGGACGGGTTTCAGCGCCTAAGCCTCGAAACCGGGGTGCAGCCAACCTTCGTCGCGGCCCGGGCGCTTTATGCGCGGGCGGGGTTCGAAGACTGCGGGCCGTTTCAGGGCTATGGGCCGGACCCGAACTCGGTCTTCATGACGAAGGTGCTTGCCTGATCTTTTTCCCTGTCGCAAAAGGCAGGGGCGCGGGCTCGTAGCTCAACTGGATAGAGCAAGGACCTTCTAAGTCCGAGGTTGAGGGTTCGATTCCTTCCGGGCCCGCCATTTTCTTCAGACAGGGAGCCGTCCTCGTGGCATCGAGCCACTCGGACGGCGTTGCCACGGAAGGTGGTTATGTCTTCGCGCTGGGTGCGCCGCCCTCGAAGCGGTTGCCGTGGCGATAGTCGCAGGGGGCCTCTTGCATCTGGAGATGCAGGCCCGTTCCGGTGAAGGGGTGCGCGCGGGCGACGTCTTCGTCGAAGTCGATCCCAAGGCCGGGGGCTTCGGGGGGGATGATGTAGCCGTCCTCCCATTTGATCGAGTTCTTGATGAGTTTCTGGTGGAAGGCCCCGCCGGTCTCGATAGTTTCGGCGATCAGAAGGTTCGGGATCGAGGCGGCGAAGTGGACGTTGGCGGCCCATTCGACGGGGCCCGCGTATAGGTGCGGGGCCATCTCGGCGTTGAAGATCTCGGCCATGGCGGCGATCTTCTTGGCTTCCCAGATGCCGCCGACGCGGCCCAGCGCGGGTTGCAGGATCTTGACGCCCCCGGCACGGAGGAGGGTGCCAAATTCGGCTTTGGTCGTCATGCGTTCGCCGGTCGCTAGGGGGATGCGGACCTGGGCTGCGACGGCGGCGAATTCCAGAAGGTTGTCGGGGGGGATCGGCTCTTCGTACCAGAGCGGGTTGTAGGGTTCCAGCTCGCGCCCCATCCGGATCGCGCCGGGGGTAGTGAACTGGCCGTGGGTGCCGAAGAGGAGGTCGACTCGGTCGCCCACGGCTTCGCGGATCGCCTTGCAGAAGGCGACGGAGCGGGTGATGTCGGACATCGCCGGTTCGTGCCCGCCGCGGATCGTGTAGGGGCCGGCGGGGTCGAATTTGACGGCGGTGAAGCCCTGGTTCATGAAGCGGACCGCGGCTTCAGCGGCGGCGTCGGGGTCGACCCAGAAGCCGGGGGATTCCTGGCCGGGTGCGGGGTAGAGATAGGTGTAGCTGCGGATGCGGTCGTTCATCTTGCCGCCAAGGAGGGCGTAGACCGGGCGGTTGCGGGCCTTGCCGAGGATGTCCCAACAGGCGATTTCAAGGCCGGAGAAGGCCCCCATCACGGTCGGGTCGGGGCGCTGGGTGAAGCCTGCGGAATAGGCGCGGCGGAACATCAACTCGATGTTTTCCGGGTTTTCGCCTGCCATGTGGCGTTCGAAGACATCCTCGATGACGGCCTGCATCGCCTTCGGTCCGACGGTGGAGGCGTAGCATTCGCCATAGCCGACGATCCCGGTGTCGGTGATGAGTTTCGGGAAGATCCAGTAGCGCCCGCCCCAGCCGGGGAACGGGGGAGCGACGACGAAGATTTCGAGGTCCTTGAGTTTCATGGCGCGCGCCCTCTGGTTGGCGGCGGAGCGGGGGTTTCACACCCCCGCACCCCCGTGGAGTATTTCGACCAAGAGGAAGGTAATGTGGTTACGTCCGAGAGGATGCCCTGTCTGCGACAGAAAATGACGTGGATTGGCTAGGGGTGGAGGTGGGGCCATGCGTCGAAGACAGAGCGGCCGATGTTCGATTTAGTTCGGTCTTTGCCCGTCCGCGTAGGGTTGGGAGCGTGCAATCATGGGACGCGTGCAATCAGAGATGACCGATGCGGCTGAGGAAGCCCAAGAGGGGCTGAGCGAAGCTGTCGGCGTGGGTCAGCATCGCCAGATGGCTGCCGCCCCGGATCAGCTGGAAGGTCGCGCCCGTCACGAGGTCGGCCAGTTCGCGCTGAAGGTCTGGCGGGGTCTTGCGGTCGTCGGCCCCTGCCAGAACCAGGGTCGGCAGGCGCAGCGTGGCGGTGGTCTGGTAGAAGTCGGCGGTGGCGACGGCGGCAGCAAAGCCCGCCCAGCCGTCGCGCGGGG
>JBGSVS010000131.1:0-20202 GCA_041752895.1 Tabrizicola sp. | reverse complement strand
TGCGTATGCTACATGAACGCGCAGAGGCGGAGGATGCCTTGCAGGAAGTCTACACACGGGTTTGGCTGCGCGCCGGTCGTGGTGACGAGGTTATGCAGATGGAAGAGGTCGGCCTCGGCTTGCCCGATGCGGTCGGCATTATCGACCGCGACGGCGCGGCCGGACAACTGCGCGATGTCTGCCGTGGCCAGTGCCGCGCCCTGCAGGATCACCGCGTCGGCAAGGGCGGCCCAGACCTGGACCAGATGGGTCTTGCCCGCCGCTTCCGGGCCGATCAGCAGCAGCTTTCGCCCAGGCCAGTCCTGCCAGCCCTCGATCGACTGCAAGGCAAGCGCGTTCGACGGCGCGACCAGGAAATCCGCCCGGGTCATCGCCTCACTGCCGGGAAGATCGAAGGCAAGCTGGCGGATCACGCGCCCGGGTCCGTCTTGGGTCGGCGGCTGCGGCGGGGCTTCGGAGCCTCGGGCGCGGTGGTGAAGCTTGCGGTTTCTGGCGGCAGGGCGGCCCTGCCCTGATAGAGCAGGCTTGCCCGGTACTGTTCAATCCCAAAGCGGGTCAGGACCCCGATGGATGCGGCGACCGGCACGGCGATCAGCATGCCGACAAAGCCGAAGACCGTGCCGAAGGCCGAGAGCGCGAACAAAAGCCACACCGGGTGCAGGCCGACCGACTTGCCGACAAGCCGCGGGGTCAGGATGTTGCCTTCGACGAACTGCCCGGCCCCGAAGATCGCGGCAATGATGCCGATCTGCAGCCAGTCGCCCCAGAACTGGAACAGCGCCAGCCCCACCGCCAGCGCCCCACCGACCAGCGAGCCGACATACGGGATGAAGGTGATCGCACCCGCAATCGCGCCGACGATCAGGCCGAACTGCAGCCCTGCCGCCATCAGCGCCACCGCGTAGAACGTGCCAAGCGCCAGGCAGACCGAGACTTGCCCCCGCACGAAACCGGCCAGCACGGCGTCGATCTCACGCGCGAGGCGTCGGACCGTGGGGGCATGGTCCAGGGGCAGCATCGAATCGACGCGGGCCACCATGTTGTCCCAGTCGAGGAGGAGGTAAAACGCCACGACCGGCACGACCACGACGAAGAGAACGACCGAGATTACCCCCAGCGCCGAGGACAGCACACCCTGCGCCAGTTCCGCCCCGCGCGCCTGGATCGCTGCGCCGATCTCGGCCAGGGTTTGCCGGATGGTCGAGGTCGAATCCGCAAGCTCGGGGAAGCGTTCCAAGAGGAACCCTTGCAGCCGCTTGGCAATGTCGGGGGCCGCGTTGACCAGTGCGGTCAGCTGGTTGGCGAGCGTCGGGATCACCGCCAGCACCAGAAGCACCACAAGAAGAAGTGCGACCAGCGAGATGACCGAAGTCGCAGCGACGCGGGACAGGCCCAGCCGTTCCAGCCGGTCGGCGATGGGGTCAAGGAAATACGCGATGGCCCCGCCGACGATGAAGGGCAAAAGCACGTCTCCAAGAAGCCAGATTGCCAAGAAGAACACCGCCGCAGCGATGCCCCAGTAGCGGAGCTGTTGGTTGGTCGGCAGCGCCATCGCGGCATCCTTCGGTTTGCCACCCCATATCATCAGAGCCGGGCCCCGGCGCAAGGGGGCGAAACCGGCGGAAACCCGCTGTCAGCCTGCGCTTAAGGGCCGGTCCGTAAACCCTGCGCGGATAACCGTTGGTGCAAAAAGCCTGCAAGTGCAAGGGCATCCGGGGCGCGGTGCCCTGGCCTGGCCCGCCGAAGCCGGCTGGCCCAACTGAAAGGCAAGACCGATGAAACTGAAGCTTCTCGCAGCTCTTGCGCTGTCCATGACCCCCTTCGCAGCCCTGGCGATGCCCGCAATCGGCGACATGATCGGGACCGAGCCTGTGGCCGCCAAGGCAGCACTTGAAAAGGCCGGCTGCCCGGTGACCGAGTTCGAAGCCGAGGACGGCAAGATCGAGGCCAAATGCAAGGATGCCGCCACCGGTGCCGCGATGGAGGTCTATATCGACCCCGCGACCGGCAAGGTTGTCGACATCAAGGCCGAGGACTGACATGGCCGCCCCCCGGACCTTGACCGCAGCGCCGTCACTTTGGGACCCCGTTGTCCGCCTGACGCATTGGGGCATCGCACTTGCGGTGGTGATCAATGCTATCTTTAGCGACGGCGGCAGCCTGACCCATGTCACTCTTGGCTGGCTGGCGATGGCGCTTCTCGTCATGCGGTTGATCTGGGGGGCGCTTGGCCCGGCCGAGGCGCGCTTTTCGGCCTTTCCGCCAAACTTTGCCGCGGGCCTCCGGCACCTGCGGCAGCTGCGGTCGGGCAAGGTGCGGCATTATCCGTCGCATAACCCGGCCGGGGCGCTGATGATCTATGCTTTCTGGGCCACGCTGTCGGTGGTGATCGTGACCGGCCTTGTTCTTACCGGCGGTGCGACACCGATGCAGGTCGCTGAACAGAAGGCAGCGGTTGCATCCGGCGACTGGTCTGCTTTGATCGCGGCGGGCGATGGCGAATCCTCGGACGAGGATCGGGGCATGCGCCACACTGCCGAGGAGGTGCACGAAGTGGCGGCAAATTTACTGTTGTTCCTGGCCGCGCTGCATATTCTTGGCGTCGTGCTGGAAAGCCGGGCGATGCGGCGCAATCTGGTCGCTCCGATGCTGCTGGGTGATCGCGACCAATGACCGCAGGTCCGGACATCCGGGCCGCCGGGCGTCGACAGACCGTGGCGCTGTCGGTGTTCCTTTTGGTGCAGACGCTGGGGACGGTCTTCTTTGTCGGCGACGTGGTGGGCGATCTGCAGGAGGACCCGACTTCGGTCCATTTCATCTTCGAGGCCGTGGTGACGGCGGCGCTGGTGCTGGGCATCCTGTTCGGAGCCTTCGCGCTGCGCCGCACGGTCGAGTTGTTGCGCGCGCAGGATCAGGCGCTTGCGGTGGCGCAGGGTGCCTTGTCCGACGTGATCGAAGGGCAGTTCACCGCCTGGGCGCTGACCCCTGCGGAACGCGACGTGGGCCTTCTGGCGCTGAAGGGCCTGGACGTGGCCGAAATCGCCGAGCTTCGGGGGGCCGCACAAGGCACGGTCCGGGCGCAGCTGACGCGGATTTACTCGAAGGCCGGTGTCTCGGGCCGCGCGCAGTTCGCGGCGTTCTTTGTCGAAGACTTGCTGGGCCAGGGCCTCACGCCCGCAGCGTGAACCCGCGTGCAAGGTGACCTCTAACGAACCAGATCATCGCGACCCCGGGGACCAGCGACAGGCAGGTCATCGCCATCACCATGCCGATGTCGGTCTGAAAGCCGAACATCGCCTGGATTGCCATGGTGATGGGTTTGCCTCCGGTCACGGTCAGGATACGGGCAAAGACGACCTCGACCCAGGAGAAGATGAAGCAGAAGAAGGCCGTAACGCCAATGCCTGGTGCGATCTGCGGGATCAGGTGGCGGAAGAAGAACGAAAGGCCGGAATGGCCGTCAAGGAACGCCGTCTCGTCAAACTCACGCGGGACAGCGCGGATGAAGCTTTCCAGAATCCAGATCGCGACCGGCAGGTTGAAGAGGCAATGCACCAGCGCGATGCCGACGGGTGAGTTCACGAGGCCAAACTGGCTGAAGAGGATGAAGATCGGCAGCGACAGGACCACCGGCGGTGTCACGCGGAACACAAGGATCGCCAGCAGGAAATGCCGGTCGCCGGTGAACCGGTAGCGGGCCAGCGCACAGGCCGCTGGCAGGCCGACCGCGATGCAAAGCACCATGTTCAGGCTGACGTAGACGATGGAGTTGACCATAGCCGCGCGAAGCTCGGGGGACGCGAGGATGGCGCGGTAGTTCATCAGGCCGATGCTTCCCTGTGCATCGGTTGGAAGGGTGGACGTGAAGCTGAGGATGACCGCCTGCACCAGCGGCAGGAGGATGAAGGCCGCGAGGGCTGCAAAGGCCAGTGCTTTCATGTCTCGCTCTCTCGCGTGGCGGCGACGAAGGCCCAGACCACGGCCAGCACCATGAGGAAGTAAAGCGTGGCACGGGCGGCGGCCTGACCGTAGGAAAAGCCCTTGATCTCTTCCCCAAGCTCGATTGACAGGAACCGGGTGGCGTCGCTGGGCCCGCCCGCGTTGATGGCGAAGGCCTCGGTATAGATCATGAAGCTGTCGACAAAGCGCAAGAGGAACACGATGGCGAGGGCGCCTGTGATCCGGGGCAGCTCGATGTGGCGGAAGACGGCCCAGCGCGAGGCCCCGTCGATGGCGGCGGCCTGGCGGTAGGCGGGCGGGATGGCCGAGAGGCCCGCATAGGCGAGGACGACGACAAGCCCCAGCCAGTGCCAGGTGTCGACCGTCAGGATCAGCGCCCATGTGTGCCAGCCGGTGAACTTCCAGTCAAAGCCGATGGCGGCAAGTCCGGGGCCGAGGAGGCCGGTCTGCGGCTCGATCAGCCCGAGCCACAGCATCGGGATCATGTTCCACGGCACGACAAGGGGGAGGGCGACGAGCATCAGCCCCCAGACCGCTCCGCGCCTCAGGCTTAGAAGGAGAAGCGCCACCGCGATGCCAAGCGGAACCTGGATCGCCAGCGCGAGGGTGGAGAAGAGGAGGCTTCTGCCCAAGGAGGCGAGGAAGCGGTCCGACCCAAGGATGTCGGCGAACCACTGGGTGCCCACCCAATACACGTCCGACAGCGTGAAGATGTCATGAAAGCCGTAGTTGACGACGGCAAGCAGCGGCAGCGCTCCGACCAGTGCCAGCAGGCAGAGGGCGGGCAGCAGGAGGAACCAGGCCTTGTTGTCGAAGGGGCGCATCGGGGTCAGCCGACCTTGCCGGGGGGGCCGAGTCAAGCCCCCCTGCGGCCGGTTTCAGGCCAGGGCGACGGCGATGGCGGCGAAGTGCAGGCCCGCGGCCACGGCGACGAAGCCGTGCCAGATCGCGTTCTGGAACTGCAGGCGTTCCCAGACATAGAAGGCGACCCCGGCGACATAAGTCGCACCGCCGGAGACCAGAAGCCAAAGCGACAGCGTGGGAAGGGCCGCCATCACCGGGCCGATGGCGATGACGCCGACCCAGCCCAGCAGGATGTAGGCCAGGATCGACAGCCGGTCGTATCGGCCCGGTAGCGCGACCTTGACGGCAATCCCAAGCGCAGCACCGGTCCAGACGACGATGCCCAGCGTCCTGGCCCAGGCGGGGCTGTCCAGATGCGGGATGATGGCCGTGTAGGTCCCGGCGATCATCACGTAGATCATCGAATGGTCGAACCGCCGCAGCAGCCATTTCAGCGCCGAGGGCGGGGTCATGTTGTAGGCCAGCGAGAACCCCCACATGAGGAAAAAGCCCGCCGCATAGACGGTCAGCGCGACGAAAGTCCCGGCCCCGGTCGTCTGCAGCCCGTGGAAGAGGAGGAGCGGAAAGGCGATCAGCCCGGCCAGAAGGGCCAGCGCATGCACGATGCCGTCGGCCACAAGTTCGCCCAGCGACAGGTCGCGCTTGGCGGTGCGGTAGTGGTCGGCGGGCAGGGTCATGGGGCCAGTGTGATGGGCAATTATTGCGAAAGCATGACTTTGCCCCGCCGCAATGCAAGTCACCCTTGCCGGAGGTGACGCGAGGTCAGCGCCGCGCGGCCCAGAGCAGCCCGCGCCGCATCAGCTCGGCCGCGGGTCCGTGGTCGATCACGTTCTTCTGGTGCCCCAGCGCGTTGTAATAGACCCGGCCCGCGCCGTAGCCCTTGGTGAAGACGACCGGCATCGCGACGGGGCCGTTCACGGCGTGCGGGCCGTCCACCAGCGGGAAGTCGCAGACCGCGTGGACCTTAACGGCGGGGTCGATGTGCAGGTAATACTGCTCCGTCTTCACCGTGAAATCGCCCACCCCCGCGACCAGCGGATCGTCGGACGTGATGCGGACCGCATACTCCACCCCGTCGTTCCCGGGATGCGCGACCCACTGCGCGCCGGTCATGAACTGCCAGTCCACATTCTCGCGGAAGGCGTCGCACATGCCGCCGTGACAGCCCGCGATCCCGGTGCCCGCCGCCACGGCAGCGCAGACGTTCAGGGCCTGTTGCTTTTCGATCTTCGACATGGTCCAGACCGGAACGATCAGGTCATAACCCTTGACCGCCTCGGCATCGTCGAAACAGGCGAGGCTGTCGGTCAGCGTCACCTCCATCCCCCCCTCGCGCAGCCAGTCGGCAAACATCGGGCCGACCTTCTCGGGCTCGTGCCCCTCCCATCCGCCCCAGGTGACCAGTGCCCGTGTCATGTTGCCTCCAACTGTCTGGCCCGCAGGCTAGAAAGCCTATGGCCCTGGGTCAATCCTTCGTCTTGGGTATGGAAAGCCGGACATGATGTAAAGAATCATTTACCCAATGTCCGCATTCTTATACTAGAGAAGCAAGACAGGAGGGTTCAGATGTCCATGGGCGAACGCGAGGCCGTGTCGGGCCTGATCACCACCGCAATCGTGCTGGCGCTGTTTCTCTGGCGGTTGTCCGGTCAGGACGCGGCGGGGCTGTTCGACGGGCCCGAGGCGCTGCAGGTCTGGGCGCGGTCGGTTCTGGTGCTGGTGGCCTGGTCGATCGGCATCGCGATCGTAGTCTTCGTCGGGTTCCATGTCGCCTATGAGGTGCTGACCGGCGAAAAGACCGATGACCGGCGGGACGAACGCGACCGCGACATCGAAAGCCGCGCCCTGACCTGGGCATGGTATCTGCTGTCCTTCGGCCTTCTGGGCGTGATCATCGATCTGGCGCTTGGCTCCAGTGCCTTTCGGGCGATGAACCTGGTGCTGGCGCTGTGCGTGCTGTCGGAGTGCTTCAAGGACGGGCTGAAGGTCTGGCTTTACCGGCGCGGGGCATAAGGCATGGCCCCCGGCCGCATCGAGAACCGCATCCGCCGCCTGCGTTTCGACGCGGGCGAGATGACGCAGAAAGACCTTGCCGACCGCGTGGGGGTCACGCGCCAGACGATCCTGGCCATCGAGGGGGCCAAGTATTTCCCGACGCTGGAACTGGCCTTCCGCATCGCCCGGACCTTTGGCGTCGGGCTGGATGAGGTTTTCACCTACCACGACGACTGACCCTTTCGCTTTCGGAGACACTGCATGATCCGCTTTTTTGCGCGGCCGGCCCCGCTTGTCCTGGCGCTGGCTGTCCTGACGGCCATCCCGGTCCTGAACGCCCTGGTCGAGGTCGTCCAAATCCCGACCGGCACCTATTCGGAGGACAGTGCCCGGCTGGCTGTCGCGCCTGTCGCCTGGTTTGCCCATGTCCTGGCCGGGGCCGCCTTCGGGCTCACCGGGCCGCTGCAGTTCGTCCGGGCGCTGCGTCAGCGCTTTGGGCAGTTTCACCGGGTCACGGGGCGGGTCTTTGTTCTGGCGGGGGCGATCTTGGGCCTGTCGGGCCTGTCGCTCTTGATGCAGGTGCCTTCGGTCAACACGCCGGTCGCCGACATCGCCCGGGGGGTGTTCGGTCTGGCACTGCTGGCGGCGCTGGCCTTGGCGATGGCGGCGATCCGCGACGGCGATGTCCTGCGGCACAGGGCATGGATGATCCGGTCCTATGCGGTTGGCATGGGGCTGGGGGTGGTCGGGCTGGTGTTCTTCCCGATCTACCTGGTGACCGGCCAGCCGCCGATGGGCCTTGGCGCCGACGTGCTGTTCGTCGCGTCCTGGTTCTTGAGCATCGTCGCGGGCGAGGTGGTGGTGCGCTGTTTGTCCCGGACCACCCCGCCGTTTCCTGCGTGAAGTTCAGAACCGCTGCGGCGCTTCGGGCTTGTTCTGCACCACGTCCTCGATGGCCGCCAAAACGTCCGGAGTCAGCTTGGCCTTGTGGTCCAGCGCCTTGAGGTTGTCGTGCAGCTGCTCCAGCCGGGATGCGCCCAGGATCACTGTCGACACCCGCGGGTTCGCCAGGCACCACAGAAGCGCCAGGTGGTGGATCGGCATCCCGGCGCCATCGGCGATCTTCGCCAGTGCCTTCACCTCTTCGACCCGCCGCCGTCCCTTTGGCCCGGCAATGATGTCGCGGAGCCATTCGTAGCCGGGCAAGGCAGCGCGGCTGTCCTGCGGGATGCCGTCGTTGTACTTGCCCGTCAGCAGACCCGAGGCCAGCGGCGACCAGATCGTCGTGCCCAGCCCGAAGGTGTCATAGACCGGGGCATAGTCGCGTTCGACCTTCTCGCGCTCGAAAAGGTTGTACTGCGGTTGCTCCATCGTCGGCGGAGTCAGGCCATCCCGCCGCGCCACCAGATGCGCCTCGGTGATCTGCTGGCCCGACCATTCCGAGGTGCCCCAATACAAGACCTTGCCCTGCAGGATCAGGTTGTGCATCGCGCGCACGGTTTCCTCGATCGGCGTGTCGATGTCGGGGCGGTGGCAGAAATAGAGGTCGAGGTGATCGACCCGAAGGCGTTTCAGGGCTGCGTGGCAAGCCTCGGTGACATGCTTGGCCGACAGGCCCCGCTGGGTGGGCTTCTCGCCGCCCCAGAACACCTTGGAGGACACGATATAGCTGTCCCGGCTCCACCCCAGTTCCTGGATCGCCTGACCCATGACCAGTTCGGACTTCCCGGCCTCATACCCTTCAGCATTGTCGAAGAAGTTGATCCCTGCGTCATAGGCGGCGGTGAGAAGCTTCTTCGCGGGGGTCAGGTCGACCTGCTTGGCGAAGGTGACCCAGGAGCCGAAGGAAAACTCGGAAACCTTCAACCCCGATTTGCCCAAGCGACGATAGTCCATGGTGGCCTCCTGAAAATGTCTGTGTCGGGGGTGAAGGTGACCGTAGGGCGGGAAAGGTCAAGGCCGATCGGCGGGATCAGGCCCGCCCGATGACAATGTGATCGGCACCTTCGCCTGCGACGCGTTCCGTCACCCGGTAGCCGAGGGTCGGCAGGTCCAGCCCCGCAAACAGCGATTCACCCCGGCCGAGGAGCACGGGAGAAACGGCAAGATGCGTCTCGTCGATCAGGCGGCCCCGGAACGCCTCACGCAGGGTGGAAACGCCGCCGCCGAGCCGGATGTCCTTGTCCCCGGCAGCGGCCTTGGCGCGTGTGAGGGCGGCCTCCAACCCGTCAGTGACAAAGTGGAAGGTCGTGTCCGACAGCTGCAGGTCGGTCCGGGCGTGGTGGGTCAGCACGAAGACCGGGCAGTGATAGGGCGGCTCGTCCCCCCACCAGCCTTGCCAGTTGTAGTCCGGCCAGGGGCCGCGCACCGGGCCGAACATGTTGCGCCCCAGAACCCAGGCACCGATGTTCTGAAACCCCTTCGCGGCAAAGCTCTCGTCGACGCTGTCCGCCTCGCCCCCGCCAGCGCCGTGCATCGCCTGGAACGACCTGGTCTTGAACACCCAGTCATGCAGCGCCATGCCGCCCTTGCCGAGCGGGTCCTGCAACGACTGCTCCGGCCCCGCGCCGAAGCCGTCAAGCGATATGGAAAAGCAGCGGACCACAAGCTTCGACATGACGGCCTCCGTTCCGGCGCAGCATAGCGGGCGTTGGTCCTAAGGTCAGCAGAAACCGGAAGGCTAGCGGAAGGTCGTGGCCGCAACGGCCACAACCCTACTGATCAGCGCCCGGCGTAGACTTGCGCGATGCGGTCGACGGCAGCCTCGGGCGAAACCTCTTCGGATTCCCCCGTCCGGCGCGAGGTCAGTTCCACGATCCCGTTCGCCAGACCGCGCGGGCCGACGGTGATCCGCCAGGGCAGGCCGATCAGGTCCATCGTGGCAAACTTCGCCCCCGCACGTTCGTCGCGGTCGTCATAGAGCGCCTCAAGTCCCTTGGCCTGCAGGGCCTTGTAGAGGCCTTCGCAGGCGGCATCGGCGGCGCTGTCGCCCTGTTTCAGGTTCACGATCCCGACCGGGAAGGGGGTCACGCCCTCGGGCCAGATGATCCCCTTGTCGTCGTGGCTGGCCTCGATGATCGCGCCCAGCAGGCGGGAGACGCCGATCCCGTGCGACCCCATCTCGACCGGGACCTTGGTGCCCTCGGCGGTCGTCACCTCGGCCCCCATCGCGGCGGAATACTTGGTGCCGAAGTAGAAGATCTGCCCGACCTCGATGCCCCGGCCGACCTTGCGGTGGGCCTCGGGGACCTGATCGAAGACCGCCTGATCGTGCGTCTCGTCGGTGCGGGCGTAAAGGGTGGTGAACTCCTTGCAGACGTCGGCGACCTGGGAGCGGTCATCGTAATCGATGTCGCGCTGGCCAAGCTTCAGGGCGGTCACGCGGTCGTCGTAGAAGACCTCGGACTCGCCCGTTTGCGCCAGCACCAGGAACTCATGCGTGTTGTCGCCGCCGATGGGACCCGAGGCCGCGCGCATCGGGATGGCGGTCAGGCCCATGCGTTCGTAGGTCCGCAGGTAGCTGACCATGTGGCGGTTGTAGGCGTGAAGTGCCGCATCGCGGTCGACGTCGAAGTTGTAGCCGTCCTTCATCAGGAACTCGCGCCCGCGCATCACCCCGAACCGCGGCCGCATCTCGTCGCGGAACTTCCACTGGATGTGATAGAGCGTCAGCGGCAGGTCCTTGTAGCTGGTGACGTGGCTGCGGAAGATGTCGGTGATCATCTCCTCGTTCGTGGGGCCATACAGAAGCTCGCGCTTCTGGCGGTCGGTGATCCGCAGCATCTCCTCGCCGTAGTCGCCGTAGCGACCGGATTCGCGCCAGAGGTCGGCGGGCTGGATCGTTGGCATCAGAAGGGGGATGTGCCCCGCCCGGATCTGTTCCTGATGGACGATCTCTTCGATCCGCTTCAGGACCCGGTAGCCAAGCGGCAGCCAGGAATAGATCCCCGCGGCCTGCTGCTTGATCATGCCCGCCCGCAGCATGTAGCGGTGGCTGACGATCTGCGCCTCGGCGGGGTTTTCCTTGAGGACGGGGAGGAAGTAGCGGGAGAGACGCATCTTTGGGCCTTTGCCGATAGGGACCCGGGTTTCCTAACGGGTCGGGGGCGGGCAGGCAAGGCTAGGGCGCGGCGGTGAGGGTTCCAGCACCAAGGGGTGTGCCCGCGATCTCCAGGATCAGCTTGCGGCGGAGGGCCGTGACGAACTCCTCGCGGCCGAGGGCAGGGATCGCGAAGGCTCCCGGGCCGCCGATGATGCGGGATTCGTATTCCTGGAGGAGCGGGTCGTCCGCGCCGCCGTCGAGGATGGGGAGGCCGTTGATGACGATGCCGGCGGCGATCACCTCCTGGCGGGCGTCTTCGATGCTGACGCCCGAGAAGTTGCCGGTGCTGTCGCCGGAGAAGTCGATGACCTGCCGCAGGGACTGGATGTCGTTTGCTTCAATCAGGCGGCGGCCTTCGAGGAGGGCGTTGCCGATGGCGTTCCGTCCGGTGGCGAGGCGGGGCGGGCCAAGGAGGGCGGCCGCGAAGTCCTCGGCTGTCTCGGGGCTGTCGATGACGGTCCAGTCGACGACGGTGGCCTGGTTGGCGGCCCATTCCACGTAGGTGACGGCGATGGAGCCGGTGAGGGTGTTCTGGATCGCCTCCAGCACGGCGGGGTCGGTGATCGCGGTGGCGGTGCTTTCCCGCTGGAAGTCGATTTCCTCCTGAGTGATCGATCCGGAGGCGTCGGCGAGGAGGACGAGTTCGAGGTCCACCTCTTGCGCCTGGAGGGGGGTGGTGAGGAGGAGGAGGGCGATCAGCTTCCGCATCATCTGGGATATGGGGCGGGGGTGCGATGCGGCAAGTGTCCACGGTGGACAATCCGGGATTGTCCTTTGGAGGCAATGGGTTGGTCGTGGGCGTTAACTTTTTGGAAAGGTGAGGTTGCCGGGGAGAGCCGGGGTGAACCCCGACCTACGTCTCACCCCCCGCGCGGGCTATTTGACCTTCTTGCCCGCGATGACCATGCCGTCCTTGTTCAGCCCCGAGTTCGCGGTGGCCAGCACCTTGGGGGCTTCCTTCTTGGGCTTCTTGGCCTCTTTGTTGCCTTTGCTTCTGTCCTTGGACATTGGGAGGTTCCTTGTCTGCCCGGAGGAGGCTGCCGCCAGAGGCTGACGGGCGTCAGCGCGCGGCATCAGGGGCGCACCGCTTGCGCGGGGACGGAGCCTGTAGGGGAGAGGTGGGGGGCGGGGGGAGGGAATGCAAGTGTCGGGGGCTTGGTTTGGCGTGGGGAGTCGGGGCACGCCCCGACCTACGCGATGTCTGTCATCCCCGCGAAGGCGGGGATCCAGTTGCATCCGGAGGTCATGGGTCCCCGCTTTCGCGGGGATGACAGGGGGAGAGGGTGAAGCCGGGAAGCAAAGCTGACAAGGTGGGTGCGGCTTTCAAAACTCCGCTTTGCGGAGCTTGGTGGGCCATATCTCTACTCGCAGCCAGTTACCAAAGCGACTCTCTCGCAATATGCATCACGTTCTCTAGCTGAGCAGATCGTGACCAAGGCACGCAAGTTATGGCGAGTTCGCTGCTAAATCCAACAGTAAGCGTATTTCTTGCAATACGCTCGGCGTCGCCTTCGTCAATCTCGTGAAAATGCGAAACTAGCCCATCAAAATAGAACCGATAGATATTTACGGATCGTTCGGGCGACCCAGAAATTGATGGAAAAGTCTTTACCTGCCTTACAGGAGTCTGGTTGTGCGGGAATCCAACCTGATGATGCTGTGTCAACCAGCAAGGAAAGAATGTGATTGGCAGCTCTTCGTTTCCAATCAGGTAGCTTGTTAGCTTATCTTCGTCATCTTTACTTAGCTGCACTTCGTGCATTTCCGGCAATCTTGATACTGAGGCGCGCCAGAGCAGACTAAGAAAAAACCGGCGAAGATTTTCTGCCTCATCTACCTTCACATTGCGTATTCCGTAGTCCTGCAAGTCCGGTCCGAGATCAGACAGTGAAATCTCTGGCTCCACTCGATTGATTGGCCCAAAACCACTCCAGACAAGCCGTTCGCGTCGTAGAAACTTGATTCCCCAGTCATCAAGGTCGGAAAGCACCTTTTCGCCCTCGGCGCACACCATTGCCGGATCGTACCAGCTAGTTCTTCTCTTTTGTGCGCGCCGCCCCGATCCATGTTGAAAGAGCATTCCACCGACATAGGCCGGCCGTGTCAAAGACGCTGGTAAAATATGGGACTTTACAAACGGCCCAACTGTGCCGGTCAGCTTGCAAGTCCCGAAACTGGACTTACTCACACATCCAACTCCTCCACAAACCGCGCGTTCTCCTGAATATACTGGAAGCGCAGCTCCGGCTTCTTGCCCATCAGGCGCTCAGCACCCTCTGCACAATCCCCGGCTCCTTGGCGATAAGCGCCAGCAATACCCGCGCCGGGCCTTCGGGCTTGCGGCGGTCCTGTTCCCAATTCAGCAGCGTCGCCTTTTTCACCCCAATGGATCGGGCGAATTCGGCCTGGCTGAGGCCGGTCGAGGCGCGAATGGCCTTGACGTCGGGTGAGGGTACTTCGATGTGGTGGACCACGGCCCCGGTATCCTTGCCCTGTGCAAAGGCAATCGCCTCCAGAAGGCCCCGTTCGATCCGCTTGAACGCTTCGCTGGTCATGTTCTTCCCCCATAATGCGCGGCGAGGATGTCGCCTAGTTTCAACAGCGTCGCCAATTCCGAGCCCGTGAGGTTCGCCTTCTCATTCTTGGCGAAGAGCGCCAGAAGGATCACCGGGCCAACGGCGGGGCGGTAGAAGTGGATCGAGCGGAACCCGCCGCTTTTCCCCGCGCCTTGCCGGGCGAAGCGCAGTTTGCGCAGGCCACCGCCCAGAGAGATTCCCGCATCCGGGTTTGCAGCAAGGTAGTCCACCAGTTCGGCCCGTTCGGCATCCGTCATCACGCCTTTGGCCTGACGCAGGAATTCGTCCAGTTCGACAACCGTTGTCAGCATATATGCGTCATTGGCGTATACGTCAATGGCTTATACATCCAACTCCTCCACAAACCTAGCGTTCTCCTGGATGTACTGGAACCGCAATTCCGGCTTCTTGCCCATCAGGCGCTCCACGAGGTCGGAGGTATCCCCCGGTTCATCCTCATCAATCGACACCCGGATCAGCTTCCTCGTCGCGGGGTTCATCGTGGTGTCCTTCAGGTCCTTGGCGTCCATCTCTCCCAACCCTTTGAACCGCTGGACGTCGATCTTGCCTTTGCCTCCCAACCCCTTGGCGAGCCACAGCTCTTTCTCCGCGTCGTCGGCGACGTACATCCGGCGCGCGCCTTGCGTCAGCCGGTACAGGGGCGGGCAGGCGAGATACAAATGCCCCTTGTCGATCAGGGGGCGCATCTGGGTGAAGAAGAAGGTCATCAACAGGCTCGCGATATGCGCGCCGTCGACGTCGGCGTCGGTCATTATGATGATTTTCTCGTAGCGCAGGTCGTCCAGCTTGAAGCGGGTGCCCATGCCGGTGCCAAGCGCCTCACACAGGTCGCGGATTTCGGCGTTCTCGTTCAGCTTGGCGGAGGCCGCGCCGAGGACGTTCAGGATCTTGCCCTTGAGGGGGAGGAGGGCCTGCGTCTCGCGGCTTCTCGCGCCCTTCGCTGACCCCCCAGCCGAGTCGCCTTCGACGATGAAAAGCTCCGTCCCCTCGCGGTTCTTGGCGGAGCAGTCGGTCAGCTTGCCGGGCAGGCGCAGCTTCTTGGTGGCGGTCTTGCGCTGGGTTTCCTTTTCCTCGCGCCGACGGAGGCGTTCTTCGGCGCGCAGGACGAGGAAGTCGAGGATCGCTCCGGCGGACTTGGGGTCGGCGGCAAGCCAGGTGTCGAAATGGTCGCGGACGGCGTTTTCGACCCATTTGGCGGCTTCCTCGGTGGACAGCCGGTCCTTGGTCTGGCCGACGAACTGCGGCTCGCGGATGAAGATCGAGAGGAGCGCGCAGCCGCCGGTCAAAAGGTCGTCGCGGGTGATCTGCTCGGCCTTGCGGTTCTTGACGCGTTCCCCGTAGGCGCGGATGCCTTTCAGGATCGCGGCCCAGAACCCGGCCTCATGCGTGCCGCCTTCGGGGGTGGGGACGGTGTTGCAGTAGGAGTGGAGGTAGCCGTCCTGGGCGGGGGTCCAGTTGATCGCCCATTCGACGGAGCCGGGGAGTTGGTATTTCTCCTCGAAGCTGACGCGCCCGGCGAAGGGGCGTTCGGCGTAGGTGGTGAGTTTCTTGAGCGACTCGTTGAGGAAGTCGGCAAGGCCGCCGGGGAAGTGGAAGGTGGCCTCTTGCGGGGTGTCGCCGTCGGGGATGGCGGATTTCCAGCGGATTTCGACGCCCGAGAAGAGGTAGGCCTTGGACCGCGCCATCTTGAAGAGGCGGGCGGGTTTCAGGGTCTGGGAGCCGAAGATCTCCGGGTCGGGGTGGAAGGTGACCCAGGTGCCGCGGCGGTTCTGGATGGGGCCGAGTTTCTGGATGGGCCCCAGGGGGATGCCGCGCGAGAAGGATTGTTCGTAAAGCTCCTTGTTGAGGGCGACCTGGACGGTGAGGGCGTCGGAGAGGGCGTTGACCACGGAGGAGCCGACGCCGTTGAGGCCGCCGGAGGTGGAGTAGGAGTTGGCGTTGAACTTGCCGCCGGCGTGGAGGGTGCAGAGGATCACCTCCAGCGCGGATTTGCCGGGGAACTTGGGGTGGGGGTCGACGGGGATGCCGCGGCCGTTGTCGCGGACGGTGACGGAGTTGTCGGCGTGAAGCTCAAGCTCGATGCGGTTGGCGTGGCCCGCGACGGCCTCGTCCATCGCGTTGTCGAGGATTTCGGCGACCATGTGATGGAGCGCGCGTTCGTCGGTGCCGCCGATGTACATGCCGGGGCGTTTGCGGACGGGCTCCAGCCCTTCGAGGACCTCGATCGAGGAGGCGTCGTAGGTCGAGGCGCCGGAGAGGAGGTCGTTGGACATGGGATCACCCTTTGAGTTGCAGGCATTAGATCATCTTGGGGGCAGGGGGCGCAAGATGTGGGGGGTGGTCGAAGGGGGTGGGGCGGCCTAGGTTGGGGGCAAACCAATGGAGGATTTGGCGATGCGGGTGTTGTTCACGGGCGGATCGGGCAAGGCGGGCAAGCATGTGGTGCCCTATCTGGTGGCAGCGGGGCACAAGGTGATGAACTTTGACCGGGTGCCGTTGGGGCTGGCGGGGGTGCATGACCTGACGGGGGATATCTGCGACGCGGGGCAGGTCTATTCTGCGATGCGGACCCATGCGGGGTATGAGGAGATGGAGGACGGGGCGGCGCAGCTGTTCGACGCGGTGGTGCATTTCGCGGCCGTGCCTCGGTACGGGATGGTGCCGGATACCGAATGCTACCGGGTGAACACGGTCGGGACCTACAATGTGCTGGAGGCGGCGCTGAAGATGGGGATCCGGAAGGTGATCATCGCGTCCTCGGAGACGACCTATGGGGTGTGTTTCAGCGATGGCGTGGTGGACCCGAAGGTGCTGCCGCTGGAAGAGGACTATGACATCGACCCGATGGACAGCTACGGCATGTCAAAGAAGGTGAACGAGGTCACAGCGCGGAGTTTTCAGCGTCGGTTTGGGGCGGATGTCTATGCGCTGCGGATCGGGAATGTGGTGGAGCCGCATGAGTACGCGACCCTGTTCCCGGCGCTGAAGGACGACCCGGGGCTGCGGCGGCGGATCACCTTCAGCTACATCGACGCCCGCGACCTTGGGCAGATCGTGGACCTGTGTTTGAAGAAGGACGGGCTGGGGTTCAAGGTCTTCAACGCGGTGAATGACGAGAACGCGGTGCCACAGTCGAATTCGGAACTTTTGCCGCGGTTCTTCCCGAATGTGCCCTTGTCGCGGCCGGTGGGGGAGCGGGAGGGGCTTTTGTCCAACCGGAAGATCAAGGAGGTGCTGGGGTTTGTCGAGGAGCATCCTTGGCAGAAGTATGTGAAATAGGCTGGCGGCGGACCGGGGGTTTCACACCCCCGGACCCCCGTGGGATATTTCTAGAAGAGAAAGCCAATTTTCTGAAGGCGACCGTTAACGTTAATGGGGCGTTTACTCGAATCGTCGCAGAGTAATCGGGCGGTACAGGCGGGGACGCCGATGACCGTGAAGGGAAAGACACCCCGCGGCTTGGCCTGGCCTCCCGCGGGGTGTTGACTTCGGTGTAGAAGGGCAACGACACTCCTGAAACGTTGGTATTTCCGTGCAAGACCTCCCGCTGGCGTAGATGTCGGATCACTCGGCCAAGTCGGAGAGACGAACGGTGCGATCCGCTGTGCCCGTAAAGGTCTGGATATGTATAGTTCCGGGCGAGTACGGGCTCGTTAACTCGGACAGAATTGCCATCGGATCACTGATATCCAGCCAAGCACGATGACCGTCGTGGTGGCCACCCACGTCTGTGGCGATGACGAGGCGGTCATCAAGCACTGCATGGGTCAGGTGCAGAATCTCTTGAATTCCCGCTTCGTCGGGGCTGCCGTGGGTATGGTCTGGCCCAAAACCAAAGGACGGAGTGACTGACTCATCAACCCAGATATGCAAACTGCGATCCTCGTCCAACGTCGGTGACGGGAACTCGACGATGAGTGAAAATCCGTCCGGCTCGGAAAGCATCGCCATCCTTGCGTGATCTACGAAGTTCGGGAAGTCGGCAAAGAGCGCTGAAGCTAGGCGTTTGGAAAAGCTGCCAAGTCGATCAATGTCGAGCGCTTGTCCTGACTGGTCCAAGTTTCTCTTCCCCAAATATCCCACGGGGGTGCGATGGTGTGAAACCCCCGCTCCGCAGGGTCAACCCTCACACTGGCTCGGCCATCCGTGCCGCCCACATCTTCTTGAACGCCTCGCGCGACTGGCAGCGCTCCAGCCAGGCCTTCACCGCCGGGAACTCTCCCAGCAGGGTCGGGTGGCCCTGGGCATAGCGCAGGCATTCGGCCAGGTTCAGGTCGGCGACGGTGAAGCGGTCGCCCACCAGATGTGACTGCGCCGACAGGTGCGCCTCCAGCCGTTTCAGCGGGCGGCGGAGTTTTTCGGCGTTGATCGCGATGGCGGCCTGGCCTTCGGGGGTCTTGTCACCTCCGGCTCCGACCACGTTCAGGATCTCCAGCGCCGGGGTTTCCACCGCCGTCACGGCGAGGAGGGTCCACTGGTCGATCAGCGCGGCCTCGGCTGGGGACTGGGGGCCAAGCGCGCCGCCCCGGGTGCGGGCGATGTGGTTGGTGATCGAGAGGGATTCCGTCAGGACAAGGTCGCCCTCGACATAGGCCGGGATCTGGCCTTGCGGGTTCACCTTCAGGAACTCGGACGAAGTGGTGTTGAAGGGCGCGTCAGGCGCGCTCGCCTGGGGCAGGCGGTAGGCTTGGATGACGGGGACGTGGTCGAACGCCTCGTCCAGTTCATAAAGCAGCCAGATCGGGCGCGAAGCGCGGCTGCGGAAGACGCCGTAGAGGGTGGGCATGGGAAACTCCATCGCTGTTGGGGCCAGCCTACGCCGGGCGATCACCAAGCAAAAGGGGCAAGCCAAGCGCGCTGATCTTGATCCGGATCAAGGCAAAATGTCGCAGTCTGTGCATGAGTATATGGGTCATTTTGCAAGGGAGGTGGCCGGTATGGAAGACACTCAGACAATCGCTGTCACAGAAGCGGTTCCGGTCGAGGGGGGCGGACCGAAGTCCTATCCCGCAACAAATCCGTTGCATCAGGCGTTCGAGTCGGGGCGCTACCCCTACGCCCGGCTAATGGGCCGGGTGGCCTACGAGGCCGAAAAGGCCAAGCTGCAGGCGGAACTCCTCAAGGTCCAGATCTGGGCGCAGGAGACCGGGCAGAAGTTCGTGATCCTGATGGAGGGGCGCGATGCGGCGGGCAAGGGCGGCACGATCAAGCGGTTCATGGAGCATCTGAACCCCCGCTACGCCCGGGTCTGCGCGCTGACCAAGCCCTCGGACGTGCAAAAGGGCCAGTGGTTCTTCCAGCGCTACATCGCGCATCTGCCGACGGCGGGGGAAATGGTGTTCTACGACCGGTCCTGGTACAACCGCGCGGGCGTGGAGCGGGTGATGGGCTTCTGCTCACCCACCGAATACCTGGAATTCATGCGTCAGGCGCCAGAGCTGGAGCGGATGCTCGTCCGGTCGGGGATACGCCTCTACAAATACTGGTTCAGCGTGACGCGCGAAGAGCAGCGGGCGCGGTTCATGGCGCGGGAGACCGACCCGTTGAAGATGTGGAAGCTGTCGCCGATCGACAAGGCGTCGCTGGACCGCTGGGACGATTACACCGAGGCCAAGGAGGCGATGTTCTTCTACACCGACACCGCCGATGCGCCCTGGGTGATCGTGAAGTCGAACGACAAGAAACGGGCGCGGCTGAACTGCATGCGGCATTTTCTGTCGACCATTGACTATCCGAACAAGGACCATGCGGTGGTGACCACGCCTGACCCGCTGATTGTCGGGCGGGCGACGCAGGTCCTGGGCATGGGACCGGCAATCTATGACGCGGCGACGCATCCGGCGATGCTGCGGGGGTAGATCGTAGGGCAGATCGACGCCGGTGGCAGTGGGTCGCACTTGGCCTTGCACCGGCGGCCCGGTAGGGTGCGCCGCATGTTGCGCGCCGCCTTGTCCGTCCTTGTCCTTGCTGCTGCTCCCGCCTGGGCGCACCCGCATGTCTGGGTCGATACCGGCATCGAAGTGATCCTGAACGACCGGAACGAGGCGACGGGGGTCCGGATCAGCTGGACCTATGACGACCTTTATTCGCTGTATATCGTGGGCGACATGGGGCTCGACCCCGACTGGGATGGCAAGCTGACGCCCGAGGAAGAGGCGAAGCTGGCTGGGTTCGACATGAAATGGGACCCGGGCTTTGCCGGCGACACCTATGCGCTGATCGGCGACGCGGCGCTGGACCTGTCGCGTCCGACCGACTGGACCGCCAGCTATGCGGGGGGCCGCATCACCTCGACCCATCTGCGGACCTTTGCCGCTCCGGTGCCGGTGGACGAGGTGCCGCTGATCCTGCAGGCCTATGATCCGGGCTATTACGTTGCCTATTCCATTCCATCGGGTCCGGTGGTGACCGGGGGCAAGGGCTGCACGGCGCGGACCTTTGTGCCGGACCCTGGCGAGGCAGAGCAGACGCTGATGGAGGCGCTGTCGGAATACACGCCGGATGTCGATCTGGAGGCCGAGTTCCCGGCCGTGGGCGCGAACTTCGCGGAGGAGGTTCGGGTGACATGCGCAGGGTCCTGATCTTCGGCGGGCCGGTCTTTCTGGGGCTGGTCGCGGCCCTGTGGCTGAGCGGGGGCTTCGATGGGCTGGCGACCTGGATCGCGGCAGGACAGCGGGCGGCGCA
>JBGSVS010000130.1:0-1903 GCA_041752895.1 Tabrizicola sp. | reverse complement strand
GCGGGCTGCAAGGGCGTCACGGTTGCCACGCGGCCCGACTGCGACGGGGCCGTGCTGGTCTTCCGGGCCTCTGGTCAGTGGGAAACGGCGGACGACCCCGACTACGTGCCGGACTTTGCTGAAGCGGTCTGATCAGTGGTCGTCGTGCGCGTGGTCGCGGTCGATGACGTAGCGCTTGTCGCAATAGCCGCATTCGACAAAGCCGGTGTCCGCCGGGATCGTCAGCCAGACGCGGGGGTGCCCCAAAGCGCCCTCGCCACCGTCACAGGCCACTTTCCAGCTGGTGACGACTTGCGTTTCCGGGGCTTCGATCGGCATCGGTTGCATCCTGTCCTTGACCTGCCTCGCTTTTAACGGGGCAGGGGCGGCCCGCACAAGCGGGAAAGCACTGGGGCGGGAAAGCAATGGGGCGGGAAAGCGCTGCGGGGCTCAGCCGCCGATCAGCGCTCCGCGTGACTTCAGCGCCGTCAGCCAGCCCAGACCCTGTGCTGTGCCCTTCGCCGGTCGGTATTCCCCCGCGATCCAGACCGCGGGGCAATGCGCATCGACCGCATCGCAGAGGTCCGGCAGGGAAAAGCCGCCGCCGCCCGGTTCGTTGCGGCTGGGAAAGCCCGCGATCTGGATGTGGTTGATCCGGTGGCGGTGGTCGGCCCAGACCGTGCCCGCATCGCCATGCAGCCGCGCGGCATGCCAGACGTCGAACTGCAACCCGACGCGGGGATTGGCGAGGTCGTCGATGATCCGCGCGGCCTGGTCGTAGTCGTTCAGGAAATACCCCGGCATGTCGTCGGGGTTCAGCGGTTCAAGGCACAGCGTCAGGTCGGGCGCCTCGGCCAGGGCCCAGGTCAGGTTCTCGACATAACACTGTTCGGCCTGCGGCCCCTTCGCGACGCCCGCCATCACATGCACCCGGCCCGCGTTCAGCCGCGTCGCATAGTCGGCTGCGCGCAGGAAACTGTCGCGAAACCGCAGCTCCATCCCCGGGACGGCGGCAAAGCCCCGGTCGCCGCTGACCCAGTCGCCGGGCGGCGTGTTGATCAGCGCCACGGGAAGGCCCCCAAGCGCGCGCTCCCAATCCGCCATCGGCTGGTCATAGGGAAACAGCACCTCGACCCCGTCAAAGCCACAACGCGCGGCCCAGTCAGGCCGGTCAAGCATCGGGACTTCGGTGAACAGAAGCGTCAGGTTGGCGGCGAAGCGGGGCATTTTGGGATCAGGGCAATTCCGACGACAGGATGATCGGGAAGAACTGCCCCGAGGACCAAAGCCCAAACCACTTATGCCCGTCATGGTCCTCATGGCAACAAAGATCGATCAGCCGGTAGAAGGATTTCCGGTCGATCAGCGCCCAAAGGTTCGCGCGGATCAGGATATAGGGCGATGGCTCACCGCTTGCCGGATCGCGTTCGACGCGCAGGGGATGGTCGGGGCCAAGGACCGCGACGTCCTCGGTCTTGGTGGTAAAGGTCAGGACCTGCGCGCGGCCCGTCCCTGTGACCTCGAAGTCGTCCGCAAGCAAGGGCGCGTCGTCGACGGTGATCCCGACCTTCTCGACCGGGGTGACCAGAAAGTAGTCGTCGCCCTCGCGCCGCAGGATCGAGGAGAAGAGCCTGACCAGCGGCGCGCGGCCGTTGGGGGTGCCGAGGTAGAACCAGGTGCCATCGCGCGCGATCCGCATGTCAAGATCGCCACAGAACGGCGGGTTCCACAGATGCACCGGGGGTGCGCCCTTGCGGCTGGCAGCCCTGGCGGCGGCGGCAAGGGTATCGGCGTTGGGCTTTGCCATGGTCGGGCACCTTAGTGGCACGGGGCAGGGGCGCAACAGCTGCAAGGCCGCTGGCCGGTCACGATGCCGACAGCGTCGAACGTAGCTCGCAGGGCCCTACCGCCGCCGGTCGCGCCG
>JBGSVS010000129.1:0-11155 GCA_041752895.1 Tabrizicola sp. | reverse complement strand
GGGTGTGAACAGCGACGCGATCCTGCGCGGCTTTCTTGCCTTGCCGCCGCACCTGCGCAGTCATCTTGGAAGCGCGCTCGCCGAAAAGTTCCTGGCGCATGGCGACGAAGATGCCGCCCGGGTGATCCGCGATGCCATGGATCGCGCGCCGAACGCTGACCGGGGGGCTGTCGCCCTTCTCGACGCGGAAAGCGACCTTCACAACGGCGATGCCGAAGCTGCCCGCGACCATGCGCTTGAGGCCGTCGCCCTTGACGGAAACGAAGCCGAAGCGCTTCTGGCGCTGGTCGAGACGCATGTCCGTCAGCTTGATCCGATCAGTCCCGATGTGCCCGAAGCGCTTCTGGCCCTGCGGGGCGAGATCGGGGACCCAGCTCTTGCCAGGTCCGTGGACCGCGCCATCGCGCTCTCGCTTGGACTCTCCGGCCAGACCGAGGCCGCATTTGCGCATCCCGGGGCAGAAGGTGAGACCGAGGAAGAGCTGTGGCGCATCGTGCAAGCGCGTGCGCCCGACGACGATTTTCTGCTTCATGCCGTGCTGCCACAAGAAATCCGGCCACCGGACCTCGCCCCCGAACTTGCACTTGATATCGCACGGCGTCTTCTCGACCTTGGCTTCCCGGATGCAGCGCTCGCCAGGCTTGGCAATACCGCGCCCACCGCACCGCTGGATCAGCGGCTCATCGCCGCGGAGGCCGAACTAGACCGGGGCGATGCGCAAGCGGTGATCGCACTTCTTGCAGGAGAGTCAGGCCCCGAAGCCGCTGGATTGCGGGCCAGGGCCCTGGTGCAATTGGGTGACTTTGCTGCTGCAGCGACCTCTCTGTCCGCCACCGGCCAGACCGAAGCAGCGCTGCGGGCTGGGCTCTGGCAGGAAGACTGGTCGGACCTTGATCCGACCGCTCCTGAGCCCTGGCGGGCCGCAGCGCGTCTGGCTGAACCATCCGAATCGGATGCCGCCAAGGGCCTGCTTGGCCGAGGTGAAGATGCCGTTGCGGCCAGCGCAGCCTCCCGTACCACGATCGAAGCCCTGTTGAGCGCGGTCGCGGTTCCGGAAGGTGGCTGACACCCGGTAACCAGCCGGAAAGATTCGCCCGATAGGTTGACGGAAGACCCCCTGCAGAAGGCAGGGATTCCCGGTGTGAACAAGGAAGAAGATGCCCTTCGCCCTGCTGCGTCAGACCCTGCCCTGCCTTGTGCTATGCTGGGCGCTTGCGATCCCGACGCCGGGTCTGACGCGCAGCGACACCGCCGCACTGTGCCGTGATGCAGCTGCCGAGGCTTCGGCCATGACCGGTGTTCCTTTCGAGGTGCTGATGGCGGTTGCCACGGTTGAAACCGGCCGCAATGACCGCCCATGGCCCTGGACGGTCAACTTTGGCGGCGACGGCCACTGGTTCGACAGCGCTGCCGAGGCTGAGGCCAGTGTCGACAGCGCGCTGCGCGAGGGTGCAACCAACATCGACCTTGGCTGCTTTCAGTTGAACTACCGCTGGCACGCCGAAGCGTTCACGTCGATCGACGACATGCTCGACCCGGCCCGCAATGCCACTTACGCCGCCAAGTATCTTGCGCGCCAATATGCCAGAACCGGCGACTGGGCGCTTGCCGCGGCAGCTTACCATTCGGCCACTCCGGAACATGCCCGCGTCTACCAAAGCAAGTTCGAGGCGACCTATGCCCGCCTTGCCTCGGGCGACGCGCCAGAGGTTGCGGAACCGACGCCGGTCGCAGCACCCAAGGCCAACGGCTTTCCCCTGCTTGTCGCCGGCGCGGGCGGTCTGAACGGGTCGCTCTTCCAATCTGTTGCGGGCCGAAAACCGCTGATCGGAGGCCAATGATGCCCACTGGCTTTTCGATTCAGGCCATCTTCCGGCCGACGATCCTGCTTGCCATCGGCCTGATGGCCGTGATCGTCATGATGATCCTGCCGGTCCCGGCGGCGGTGCTCGACATCGGCCTCGCGCTGTCGTTCGCGCTGGCGATCCTCATGCTGACAGTCACGCTTTTCATCGACCGGCCGCTTGATTTCTCGGCCTTTCCGACGATCCTTCTAGCCTCGCTGCTGCTGCGGCTTTCCCTTAACGTTTCGTCAACCAAACTGATCATCGGCCAAGGCCACACCGGCACCGATGCCGCAGGTCATGTCATCGAGGGATTTGCCGAGTTCATCATGGGCGGCGATATCGTTCTTGGCCTTGTGATCTTCATCGTCCTTTTGATCGTCAACTTCATCGTCATCACCAAGGGCGCTGGCCGGATGGCCGAAGTGGGCGCGCGCTTTGCCCTCGACGGGATGCCTGGGCGACAATTGGCCATCGACGCCGATATGTCCGCCGGTGCCATCGACCACGCCGAAGCCCGGCGCCGGCGCGAATTGGAACTTGGCGAAACCAATTTCTTCGGCTCGCTCGACGGGGCGTCCAAGTTCGTGAAGGGCGATGCCATTGCCGGTCTCTTGATCACCGGCCTGAACATTCTCGTCGGGCTGATCGTCGGCATATTCGTGCACGGGCTGGACGCTGCAACCGCCTTCAAGACCTACACGATCCTGACTGTCGGCGACGGTCTCGTTGGCCAGATTCCCGCAGTCATCATTTCGGTCGCGGCTGCTTTGTTGCTTGCCAAGGGCAGTCAGAAGGGGGCCGTCGACGTTTCGTTCTTCGCGCAGCTCGGGCGCTATCCTGGCGCGCTGGGGACGGTTGCAGGACTGATGGCGCTGTTCGCAATCGTCCCGGGGATGCCGTTCGTGCCCTTCATGCTGGCTGCGGTTTCGCTCGGCGCGCTGGCATTCCTCCAAGCCAGACAGAGCCGGAAGGCGGACGAACCGGAACCGCCGAAACTAGAACAACCCAAGCCCAGGTCCATCGGCGACGTTCTCGATTTCGACGACATCCACATCGAGTTCGCGCCGAACCTTGTGGCGATGGTGCTGGATCCGGCCACCGGACTGGACAGCCGGATCGCCAACATGCGCAATCATGTCGCAACGACATTCGGCCTGATCCTGCCCGAGATCCGTCTGACCGACGAAGGTGCGCTGCCGCCCGGACAGTACCGGATCCGCCTGCAAGGCGTCGAACGGGTATCGGACCGACTTTATCCCGACCGCGTGCTGGTCCTGTTGACCGAAGGCACCGGAGCGCCGGACGGACTTGACGCGCGCGAGCCGGTCTATGGTGCCCCGGCCAGATGGATTCGTCCGGATCAGCAAGAGGACGCGGCACTCTCCGGCCTGACTGTGGTGTCTCCAACCGAGGTGCTGGCGACCCATCTTCTGGAAGTGCTGAAGTCGAACCTGTCCCGCCTTCTGACCCTGCGCGGTCTGCGCCGGCTTCTGGACGAGTTCGTCAGGCTTTCCGATCCGGTAAGGGCCGAAGCGAACCGTCGCTTGCTGGACGAACTTCTGCCCGACAAGGTGCCGATGGATCTCTTGCACGCGGTGCTGCGGCTGCTTCTAGACGAGAGGGTCTCCATCCGCAACCTGCCGCTGATCCTTGAAGCGGTGGCCGAGGCCCGCAGTCTGGGCACGCCGGAAGCGATCTGCGAGCATGTGCGTCAGCGGCTCGGGTTCCAGATCGTCGCCGAGTTGAAACGTCCCGACGGATCTATCCCGCTGATCCAGCTTGCGCCCGATTGGGAAAAGACCTTTGCAACATACCAGATCGATGGCGAACGCGGACAGCGTGACATCGCCCTCCCGCCCGAGCTTTTTGCCCGTCTGGCCAATGGTTTGACGGACCGTGTCAACCGTGCTGCCGAAACGGGCGTCTACCCGGCCCTGGTCACCTCGGTCGGTCGCAGGCGTTTTCTGCGAACCGTGGTCCAGGCCAAGGGCCTGCAGATGCCCGTCCTGTCCTATGAAGAGATCGCGACGGATGCCCGGCCCGCACTCCTGGGCCAGGTGCCCGCGTGAGCGAAATCATCGCCGAGCTTTCCGCACTTCTGGACCTTGCCGAGGGCTTCGCCTGGGCGGCGGCTCTGGCATTTGTCCGCATCGGAGCCATGGTGGCACTGATGCCGGGGTTCGGTGAAACTGCCGTGCCGCAGCGGGTCAAACTTGCGCTTGTCGTGGTCTTTACATTGGTGGTCGCGCCGATGCTGACCGACCGCGTCACCGGACTTGAGCCTTCGTTCCTGGCGCTTGGCGGTGAGGCGGTCGCGGGCCTGGTGCTTGGCATCGGACTCCGCCTCTTCATCCTGGCGCTACAGACCGCCGCCACCATCATCGCCCAGGCAACGACCCTGTCGCAACTCGTCGCCGGCGCCGCGCCCGAACCGCAACCGGCCATCGGCAACCTGTTCCTGATCGCGGGGATCGCGCTGGCGATGTCGGCCGGCCTGCATGTCCGCGCGGCCGAGCTGGTGATCTTGTCCTATGACATCCTTCCGGCCGGCGGACGACCGATGGCTAAGGAGGCTGCGGACTGGGGTCTCGCCCTCATCAGCCGCACCTTCAGCCTTGCCTTCATGCTTTCGGCACCCTTCGTCATTGCCTCGATGCTTTACAACCTCGCTCTTGGCGCCATCAACCGGGCCATGCCGACGCTGATGGTGTCGATGGTCGGCGCGCCAGCCCTGACGCTTGGGTCCCTGGCGCTGCTTGCCGTTGCGACTCCGGTGATCCTGGCTGCCTGGCTTGATGCCTTTGGCGCGCATCTCTCTCAACCCTTCACCGTGACGCCATGAGCGGCGGCGAGGACGATGACAGCGACAAGCAGCACGAGGCCTCGCAGCAGAAACTGGACCGCGCCCGCGAGGACGGCGACATTCCCCGATCTGCCGATCTGCAGACTGCGGCGGCGACGGGCGGTCTCCTTCTCGCCCTCTTCGGCCTTGGGGCCTGGGCGGTCGAACGCGCCGGAACGGCGGGAATGGTGCTGCTGGATCAGTCCGACCGGCTGTCCACCCTGGTCGTCAGCGGTGGCGGGGCTGTCGTCGCGGGTCTCACGCTAAGCCTGGTGGCCCCGCCCCTGGCTTTGTTGCTCCTTTCCCCGATCCTGGTCCTTGCCCTTTTGTTTGCAAGCAAGGGTATTGTCTTTGCGCCGAAAAAGCTTGCGCCGAAGCTGTCGCGGATCTCACCCCTTGCGACAGCAAAACAGAAGTTCGGGCCTGAAGGGCTGGTGGAGTTCGGCAAAAGCGCGACGAAGCTGATCCTGGTCTCGGTGATCCTGTCCTACCTTCTGGCGCACCGGATGGAGGACATTCTCGCCAGCCTCTATCTCAGCCCGGCGATGTCGGCCGCGATGATGGCCCGACTCACGCTGGAACTGCTGTTCTTCCTGTTCCTGATCCAGCTCGCACTCGGCGGTGCCGATTTCCTCTGGCAGATCCATCACCACCGCCAGCGGCACCGCATGTCGCGCAAGGAGATGATGGACGAGTACAAGGAAAGCGAGGGCGACCCGCACCTGAAGTCGGCCCGTCGCCAGCGCGCGCAAGAGGTGGCGACCAACCGGATGCTGACCGATGTGGCGACGGCGGATGTCGTTGTGGTCAACCCCACGCACTACGCCGTGGCGCTGAAATGGGATCGCGGCAAGGGCGGCGCGCCGATCTGCGTCGCCAAGGGCGTCGACGAGATCGCGGCCAGGATTCGCGAACGCGCGGCTGTGCATGGTGTGCCGATCCACAGTGACCCGCCGACTGCCCGCGCCATCCATGCCACCGTCGAAATCGGCCAGCAAATCCGGGTCGAGCACTATCGCGCGATTGCCGCCGCGATCCGCTTTGCCGATGCCCTGCGCCGGAAGGCGCGGAAACGATGAGCAAGGCAAAGGACCTTTCCCGGCTCGCGGACCTGGCCCAGCTTATTCTGGACCACCGGCTGGGGCAGCTGCGCACAAGTGCCGACCAGCTTGACCAAAGCCGGATGCAGCTTGCCGCGATCAACCGTGCGGCCGAACCTGCAGACCTCGATCCAGTCACTGCGGTACGGGTCGGGCTTGGGTATGATCGCTGGGCCGATGTCCGGCGTGCGGACCTGAACCTGGTGATGGCGCGCCAGAGTGCCGCCTGGCACGAGGCGCGGAGCGAGGCCCAGACCGCCTTTGGCCGGGTTCAGGCGCTGCACGGCCTGGTGGCGCAGGAAAAGGCGCGAAGCTGACCTTCATGAGAAAACCCGCCCTAGGCATGTGCGCCGGGCGGGTGTTGATCTTCGGTCACCTTGGGTATTGGCTGCGTGTCAGCCGTCCTGCCGGGCGATATCGGTGATCAGGACATCGGTGACCATGGTTCCAAGGATCAGGGCTGCCGCCTCCTTCAGGCTGGTGCGCAGCACGACAAGGTTCGACCCGTCCGTGAAAGACCCCGAAAAACCCCCGATATTGGCGTGGTCGAACAGGACCTGCAGGAACGAATCCCGCAGCTTCGGCTCGCGCTGGTAGACCGTTTCGGTATTTCCAGCCGCCACCTCCAGCGACAGCGACAGCACCACCATCGAGGCGACGCGGCCGTCGTCGACCACGGGCACGACGAACTGATTGTTCATCTTGACGTATTCCGGCGCGCCTTCTTCCGGCTCGGCATGTTCGTCTGCGCCGTCTTCAGCGTGTTCATCGCCACCATGGTCGCCTCCGGCGTCACCGGCCTCGGTTGCGTGATCCGCCGCCTCGGCGGGCGGGCGCAAGAACAATCCTGCGCCCACACCTCCACCAAGTCCGACCAGGGCGAGCAGGATGGGAAGGAGCTTGCCCAACATGATCAGAACGGCATCACGATATCGGCGACCTGCTGGCCGTAAGTCGGCTGCTGCACGTCGGTGATCTGCCCGCGCCCGCCATAGGCGATCCGGGCGCCCGCGATCTTGTCGTAGGTGATCTCGTTGTCACGCGAGATGTCGCTGGGTCGGACATAGCCGGTCACGATCAGTTCGCGCATCTCGAAGTTCACCCGGACCTCTTGCTGCCCCTCGACCCGCAGGACACCGTTCGGCAGTTCCTCGACCACCGTTGCCGCGATCCTCAGCGTCAGCTTTTCCTTCCGCGAGACAGACCCCTGGCCCTTGAAGGTCGAGGACGAGTTCAAGTCGATGGCGTCGCCCAGGCTAGCGCCTTCGGGCAGGCTTTCGTTCAGCCGCTGCGGGATGCCGAGAAGATCGGGAATCCCGCCACTTACGTCCCCGTTGCGGCTCCGCCCCGTCGAGTTGGAGATCGAAGCGCTGTCGTCGATCTCGATCACCACGGTCAGGATGTCGCCGCGTTGCGCCGCGCGCCGGTCACCAAACAGCGACTCGTTGCCCCCCGTCCAGAGCGAGGAGGCATCGGTCGGTGTCTCGGGCGCCACGTCTTCCGGCAGCTCGGCCGAATACATCGCGTAATGCTGGTCACTGCCCTCCAGTCCCGAGAATTCCGGCGCGCGACCCACCTGCTCCAGCTTGGCACAACCGGCCAGTGCAACGATCGTCACCATCAGGCATCGCTTCATCATTTCAACCATTCCATCCGACATAGACTGCTCCGTCAGGGCCGATGCGACCCGTGACCGTGTTTCGTGAGCCGAGGTTCATCACACGGATATTTTCGCCCGCTGCCCCACGGCCAAGGGCCCGGCCCTCGGTGGAAATCGCAAGTCCGCCCGAGACATAGACCAGCGTTACCAATTGGTTGCGATCGACCAGCGTCGGCGGCCCGAAGTCACCGGGGCGCACCGGCTTGCCGGCGTAGATCGCGACGCGGGCTTCCTGGCCCAGTGCGGCGGCAGGGTCGGTCAGCGCGCCGGGAAGTTCGGCGCTGACCAGCGTCAGGTCCTCGGGTCCGATCAGGGTCTTGGCCCGGATCGTGCGGGTCGCGACCACGCTTTCCGCTGACGCCGGGGCCGCGAGGGCCAAGATGAGAAGAAGCCGCCACATCAGCGCACCTGCGTCGTTGCCGACAGCATCTGGTCGGCTGCGGTGATGACCTTGGCGTTCAGCTCGTAGCCGCGCTGCGCCTTGATCAGTTCGGTCACCTCGCGCACGGCGTCGACGGAACTGCTTTCCAGGTAACCATGGCGCAGCGTACCGATACCTGCCTCTCCCGGTGCGCCCGAGAATGCGGCGCCCGAGGCCGGGCTTTCGAGAAAGAGGTTCGACCCGATCGCCTCCAGCCCCTTTTCGTTCGGGAATGTCGACAAGGTCAGCTGGCCGATGAGTTCGGGATCGACGCGATCAGCGAAATCGGCCCAGACCTCGCCCGAGGGGCTGACCGTCAGCCCACGCGCATCGGCGGGAATGGTAATGCCCGGCACGACTGGGTAGCCGTCCGAGGTCACGATCAGACCTTCGGCCGACCGCTTCAAGGACCCGTCGCGCGTATAGCCGATCTGCCCCGACGGCAGCTGGACCTCCAGGTAGCCGTTCCCGTCGATGGCGACGTCGAGATCCCCGCCCGTCGCCTCAAGCGAGCCCTGGCCGATGACCACTGAAACCGCCGCAGGTCGCACTCCAAGGCCAATCTGGACGCCGGTGGGCAACATGCTGCCATCCGCAGACGAGACGCTGCCAGGCCGGGCCATCTGCTGGTAGGTCAGATCGGCAAAGTCAGCCCGGCGGGGGTTGTAGCCGGTGGTCGACATATTGGCGAGGTTGTTCGAGACGACATCGACCTTCATCTGCTGGGCGGCCATGCCCGTCGCGGCGATCTGCAGTGCCTTCATGCGGGCCTCCTATCGGCCAAGGGTCGAGATGACGCCGCGGACGCGTTCATCTTCGGCATCGAGAAACTTCTGACCCAGCTCGTAAGAGCGCTGGACCTCGATCATGCGGGCAATCTCAGAGACCGGTTCGACGTTGCTGTCTTCAAGCATCCCCTGCATGACCGTGGCACCATCAGCGGGCTCCAGTGCCCCACCCTCAAACAAGGTGCCGGACTGATGGCGCAAGGCCAGCGGGTCGGACGGTTGCCAGAGCCCGATCTGCGCGATGGGCTGGCCGTCCGCCGACAGTGTGCCGTCCGAAGCGATGGCGATGCCCCGGGCATCCGGCGGCACGAAGACCGGCGCGCCGCCTGCGTCCAGAAGCCGGTAGCCGTCCGGCGTCACAAGCTCACCCTCAGCGGAGGGGGTGAAACTGCCGGCCCGGGTCAGACGCTCACCCTGGGGCGTTTCGATCAGGAAGAAGCCCTCACCCTGGATGGCAAGGTCGAACTGCCCGCCGGTCAGGCTAAGCGTGGACTGGGATAGGTCAACATGGCGGCCGCTGGCATGGGCCATCGAAAGCGAGGGATCCTGGTCCAGGGCCGCGACGTATTCCGAGAACACCACACCCTCACGCCGGAAGCCGGTGGTCGAGGAGTTGGCGATGTTGTTCGCGACCACGCCCATTTCGCGCATGAGGCCGGACTGGCGGTTCAGCGTGGCATAGCCTGCGGCATCCATGGCTTAGCTTCCTGCGATCTGTGGGATGAGGACGTCGTTGAAGAAGGACACCAGCGTCGCGGTCATGAAGCTCATCGAGAGCCAGAAGACGGCCAGCATCGCCCCGGCCTTGGGAACGAAAGTCAGGGTCATTTCCTGGATCGAGGTCAGGGCCTGGAAGAGACCGACGACCACGCCAACCACGAGGGCCACCGTCAACAGGGGTGCCGAAATCACCACCGAGACCCAGAGGCCCTGGCGGGTCAAATCGAAGATCATCGCTTCGGTCATACCGGCATCCTCAGGATTTCCTGGTAGGCCTCGACCACCCGGTCCCGCACAGTCGCGACGGTTTCGACCGCCAGTTGCGAGGAGGCGAGAGCCTGCACCAGGGCATGCGGATCGGCCCCGCCGGACATTGCGGCCCGGGCGGTCGCCTCATGCTCTTGCAGAGCACCCATGAAATTGCCCGCAAGCTTTGCGAAGCCCTCTTCCGCCGCCCCGGCCTTTGGCTGAGGGGCGGCGGCGCTGCGAGCATTCGCATAGGCCTGGGAAACGAAAGAGGTCTTCACGTCCATTCTGGATCTCCTCTATCGGCGCAACAGGTCGAACAGGCTTTGCGTCATTTGACGCGTCTGATCGAACATCCTGAGGTTCGCCTCGTAGCTGCGCTGCGCTTCGCGCGCGTCAGCGATTTCGATCACCAGATCGACATTCGAGCCGTCATAGTGACCGGTTTCATCGGCCAGGGGATGGCCGGGGTCGTAGATCTTGGTCAGGTCGCTTTGGTCCAGTTTCAACGGACCGGCTTCGACGAGGCCAGTGTCCATCGCCTGATCAAAGGTCATGACCTTGCGGTGGTAGCCAGGCGTGTCCGCGTTGGCGATGTTCTCGGACACATGCCGCAACCGCATGGCCTGCGCTTCCATGCCGGAGGCCGCAAAGGAGAGGGACGAGATCAGGTCATTGCCCATGTCCTACCCCCTATTTCCGGCCAAGGCTGGCCCGGATCACGTCCGAGGTCGCCCGGTAGATCGCAAGTGCCATGTCGTGGTTCTGTCGCGCTTCGACCGACTTCACCATCTCCGCCTCAAGCGAGACGGAGTTGCCGTTCGGCGCTTCATGCCCTCGGACAATGTCCGGCTGTGGCAAGTTTGACGTGGAGGCGGCAGTCAGATGTCCCGGCCGGCTGGCACGCATCGGCGAGCCCGCTTCGGCAAAGACCTCGGAAAAGGCGGGCAGATCCTGCGCCTTGTATCCGGGTGTATCGGCATTCGCGACATTCTCGGCGATGACCGACATGCGTGCCCCGGAATGCGCAGCCAGCGACTGTGCCATCCGGGTAAGTTCCAGTTTCTCGAACATCGGGGCTTCTCCCACGACCAACTTCACCAAGGCTTAAGGGTGATTCGTTTAGAAACGGTTGAGAGCGAACAAAGGGAGAATCCCGTGGCCGGAATTTTCGATGGTCTTCTGGCAGAGATCGCAACCAGCGCATCTGTCAGGCGCATCGGGCGCATCTTCGAAACCCGGCGTGGGCTGGCTGAAGTTGCGGGTCTGGACCTTGCCACCATCGGTGATCGCGTCCTGATCCACAGCCGCGACGGTTCGGCCGGAGGGGAAGTCCTGCGCCTGACGTCCGGGCGCTGTTCAGTGTTGCCGGATGCCTCTGGCGACGGCATGGCCATCGGCGATCGGGTCGAGCTTCTGGGCAAGGCCGAGATTGCGCCCGACGACAGCTGGGTCGGGCGGGTCATCGATGCGACCGGCCAGCCCCTGGATGGCCGACCGCTTCTGCGTGGCCCCTGCCCGCGTGCCTTGC
>JBGSVS010000128.1:0-2130 GCA_041752895.1 Tabrizicola sp. | reverse complement strand
GCGAGGGTGACCACCTCGTCCCAGGTGGACCCGTCCGGCACCAGGTCGATCAGCGAGATGCGGTAGATCAGCACGGCCTGCGGCCCCATCGCCGCCCGCACCCGCCGCACCACCTCGACTGGCAGACGCATTCGGTTGGCGTAGTCGCCGCCCCAAGCGTCGGTCCGCAGGTTCGTATGCGTCACCAGAAACTGGTTCAGGAAATAGCCTTCCGACCCCATCACCTCGACTCCGTCATATCCGGCCTCGATGGCGCGGGCGGCTGCCGTGGCGATGTCACTGATCTGCTTTTCGATCCCGTCTTCATCCAGCTCGCGCGGGGGGAAGGGCGAGATCGGCGACTTGATCGGGGACGGGGCGACACATTCCTTGCCATAGGCATAGCGCCCCGCATGCAGGATCTGCATCGAGATATGGCCACCTTCGGCGTGGACTGCATCGGTGACGCGGCGGTGGTTGGCGATGTCGGTGTCACTGAACAGCCCCGCCGCGCCGGGAAACACCCCGCCTTCGCGGTTCGGGGCCATGCCCCCGGTCACGATCAGCCCAGCACCCCCCTTGGCCCGCGCCGCATAGAAGGCCGCGACCCGGCCCCAATCCCCCGTCTCCTCCAGCCCCGTGTGCATCGAGCCCATCAGGCTGCGGTTTCTCAACGTCACGCCGGACAGCGTGATCGGCGACAGAAGCTGCGGATAGTCGGTCATGCGGGTCTCCCTTGCGGGCGGAGAATGGCGAAGCTTGCGCGCGGCGTCACCCGAAACGCGACGTCACGACAAGACGGCCTGCCGGGCGACAAAACCGGCACCCACTTTTGTCTGACAGGCCTAAAGCACCACCACCTGCGCCGGATCAAGAAGCCAGGGCGCAATGATCCCGCAAGTGTCGGCAAGGGGAAGCAGGCTTTCCGGCACCGCCATCCCGATCACCCGTCGCATGAAGTCCGCCCGCGCCGCCACCCGCCGCGCCAGGTTCGGATGCCTCTCGGTCAGCGCTGCCCGCAGGTCCGCGTGGGCGATGACATAGCCATCCTCCATCCGGGTGGACCCCCACCGAGGATGCGCCGGGATCACGTCCATCTGCATCGCCATGCCCGAGGCAAGCGGGATGTCCGACCCCGGCATGATGGGTGAGGACATCCATTCGTCCAGCCCGATCAGATGGCCGGGGTTAAGCGTGATGCCGAACGCAGGCAGGCGGTCGTGGATCATCGCCCAGACAGCACCCCCCATGACCCCCGGCCGCATCATCCCGCACCAGTCCGACATCGCGCGGGCGTAAGGAAAGACGAAGTCCTCAAGATACCCCGCCGCACTGTCCGGCAAGTCGCCCGCCCCCCGCGCCATCCAGCCGGCGCGGCAGATGTTCGATCCCCAATGCGCGATGTTGAAGCTAGCCGGAACTCCGCGCCGGATCCGGTCGCCGATGGGACCAGAGAGGCCCGGCGTGTCGCCCATCGCAAAGGTGAGGTGGCAGCCCAAGGGCAACCCGCCGATCCGCGCCGCCTCGACCGCGGCGAAATCGGTCATCCCCTCCTGCAGCGCAAAGACCATCCGCCGCAGGGCCGAGGCCGCCATGTGGTTCGAAAACTCCAGCCGCGCTATGTCATCGACGCTGACCCGGGCGCGCAGGCCATGTCCTGGATGCATGAAAAGTGCAGTTGCATTCTCGACCCGGCCAGCCCGGTCGCGCAGCGGATCGGCAAGGAAGGCCGGGATGTCCAGCGCCAGCGCAGGGTCTGCGCCCGGGGGAAGTTCGTCCGCGCCATACCATTTCCAGCCAACCGCGCCGACGTGCGCGCCTGCGGGGATGACGTCCTTCAGCCAGTCCCAAAGCCGCCGACTGTCGCGCGGCTGGCTTGGCAGCGAAAGCGAGGCGCAAAGCCCGGTCCGCACCGTCCCGGCAGCAACAAGGGGCGAGACGACCGTATAGGCCAGGCATTCGTTTCCCGCGATCAACAGCGCGTCGCCAGCGGTCACGATCAGCACGGCCTCTTCAAAGCGCGGATCGAAGCCGGTCAGCCAATGCAGGTTCGCCGCATGCTCGCGGTCGCCGTAGATCACCAGTGCGTCGTAGCCCGCAGCCGTCATCGCCGCACGCACGGCGGTCAGTCGCGCCTCGGCCTCAGCCAGC
>JBGSVS010000127.1:0-1832 GCA_041752895.1 Tabrizicola sp. | reverse complement strand
TTACGCGATCCTGCGTACGCTGGCAGAACAGGGCGACGAAGTGCTGATCGGCGACCCGATGTATGCCACCTACGAAGGCCTGATTGCCCAGACCGGTGCCACCGTCGTCCCTGTCCCGCTCAAGCCCGAACACGGCTTCCGGATGCAGGTCGCCGATGTCGCTTCCCGGATCACGCCCCGCAGCCGCGTCCTGTTCCTCAACAGCCCGCACAACCCGACCGGCGCGGTCCTCCGGCGCGAGGACATCGCCGCCTTGGGCGACCTTGCCCGCGCGCATGATCTCTGGATCCTCGCCGACGAGGTCTATGAGGATCTGGTCTTCCCGAACGTCCCCTTCATCTCGCCGCTCGACCTGCCGGAACTTGCCGACAGGACCATCGTCGCCTCGTCGATATCGAAATCCCACGCCGCCCCCGGCTTTCGGTCCGGCTGGTGCGTAGGCCCCGCCGAATTCTGCGCGCGGCTGCTGCCACTTTCAGAAACCATGCTTTTTGGGTCGCAACCTTTCATCGCCGACCTCACCGAACTTGCAGTTTCCGAACCTTCTCCCGTGGCCGACGGAATGGCCGACCGCTTCCCACGCCGCGCGGGAATCCTGGCGTGCACGCTGGACGGCGTCGGCGGCCTGCGCGTCCACCGGCCCGAGGCCGGGATGTTCGCCCTCGTCGATGTCCGCGCTACGGGTCTGTCCGGTGAGGCCTTTGCCGACAGCCTTCTAGACCAGCACAAGGTCGCCGTGATGCCCGGCGAAAGCTTCGGCCAGGGGCTTGCGGGCTGGCTGCGACTGTCGCTTACCCAACCCGACGACCGCACCACCCTCGCCGCAACCCGTATCGCCGCACATGCGGCCAGCATTCTGGGGAACGCAGCATGACCACCGTTGGCATCCGCCTTGTCGAAGGCCTGATCGCGCGCGGCGTCGATACCGTCTTCGGCATCCCCGGCGTCCACACGCTGGAACTGTACCGCGGCCTCGCCGCAGCCGGGGACAAGATCCGCCACGTCACCCCCCGCCACGAACAGGGCGCAGGCTTCATGGCCGACGGCTACGCCCGCGTGTCCGGCAAGCCCGGCGTCGCCTTCGTCATCACCGGCCCCGGCCTGACCAATATCCTGACCCCCATGGCTCAGGCCAAGGCCGATTCCATCCCGATGCTGGTCGTCTCGGGCCTTGGCCGCAGCGACACGCTTGGCAAGGGACTTGGCCGGTTGCACGAGCTTCCCGACCAGGGCGCGATGATCGCCACGCTTTGCCACACGGAAACGGTGACCGATCCGAAAAAGCTTGGCGATGTCCTCGACCGCGCCTTTGCCGCGATGACCTCGGGTCGGCCCGGCCCGGCGCATATCCAGATTTCCACCAACATGATGGGCCAGCCCTGCCCGGACCTGCCCCCCCCGGTGGTCGCAGGCTCGACCGTGCCCCTGCCCTTGGGTCGGCTGAAAGCCATAGCCACCGCCTTGAACGCGGCGGAACGGGTCGTCATCCTGGCCGGCGGCGGGGTGCGCGGCGCGGAAACCCAGCTTCAGAAACTGGCGGAATCGCTCGACGCGCCGGTGATCCTGACGGCGAACGCGCGCGGCATCATGCATGGGCACCGGCTTGGCGTCCCCGCCTCGGCCAGCCTCATGTCGGTCCGCAAGTTCATCGCCGAGGCCGACCAGATCCTTGCCATCGGCACCGAACTTGGGCCGACCGACTATGACGTCTATGCCAAGGGCGGCCTGCCCGATCTCTCAGGCATGATCCGCATCGACATCGACGCCGACCAGCTTGCCCGCCACCCGGCCAAGATGCCGATCAAGGCCGATGCGGGCCCCCTGATGGCCGC
>JBGSVS010000126.1:0-1695 GCA_041752895.1 Tabrizicola sp. | reverse complement strand
GTCCTTAGCGGAAGGAGGCGTGGGTTTCAATGGCAAACGGTGGCAGGAAATGGCGTGGCGGGTGGCACTAAGAAAGCACCCCTGCAAGAAACGGACTGCCCCAAAATGTCATTTTGTTGACCGAATCGCGGGCTATCGCCCCAGTTGTATCGATCACACTGTTGCGAGGGGTTCACCGTGCGCCGTTTTTCGCCGATCCTGATGCGCCGCAAGGCGTTGCTGTTCATGTCGCTGTCGACGCTGGCCCTCGCGGGCTGCGGTGGGGGCGAGGATGATCCGTCCAACTGGTTCACGATCTCTGCCAGTTCGGGCGGGTCGGGAACTTTCGGGTCGTATTTCATGGCCTCGATCACGCAGGACTGGCGCGACGCGGCGGCAAGCTTCCGGCAGAACAACCCGCGGTTCACGGTGCAGGATGGCACGTTCACCATCAGCGGCAACCGAGTGTTTGCGAACCCGCTGCAGTCGTCGCGGGTCGATTATGCCCATGCGCTTGGCCTGTCCGGCGCGGGCCAGGTGATCGCGATTGTGGATGGCGGATTTCGCGCCGGTCACGAGACGATTGCCGGAAGGACGATCAGCGTCACGGGGTCACCGCCGACCTCTGGCTCCGGTGCCGATCACGGGACGGCAGTCGCCTCTGTCGCCGCAGGAAGCTCCGGCAGCATGGTCGGGGTCGCTCCCGGGGCATCACTGGCGCTTGGCTACTATGGGACTCCGGGCGACTTCACTGCGCTAACCGCAGCGGCGGTTGATGCCTTGGCGCAGGGCGCGGTCGCCCAGAACAATTCCTGGGGCTTTGGCGACACGCCGGCAACGACAGCCAACTTCAACACCGTTTTCGCGGCAAATGCGGGCCAAACCTGGCTTGCCGCACTAAGCAACTATGCCCAGAACGGGGTCGTCGTCTTTGCCATTTCGAACACGCAGTCCGAAACCACGGCCGGTCTGATGGATGCCCTTCCGGTCTTTCGCCCGGACCTGGAATCGGCATGGATTGCGGTCGGCAATGCGATCCCGGTCTTTGACGACAATGGTGTGTCGGCTGTTGCCAGACGTGAATCCTCACGCTGTCTGGAGGCCGCGCGTTGGTGCCTTTTCGCTGATGGTGCATGGCTTGCGGCAACTGCGGGGTCAAACACGTCGTACAATCCGTCCTGGACAGGTTCGTCCTTTGCCGCGCCGCAGGTTTCCGGTGCGCTTGCGCTTCTGGCCGAGGCCTTTCCGGGCCTGAATCCGCACCAGCTGCGGGCTCGGTTGATCGCGTCGGCGGACAACACCTTTACCGGATTCGTCAGCGCCGGAACCGTCGACCTGGATGAGACGGCCGGGGTCCTCGATCACAGTTACTCGACCGACTTCGGCCACGGTTTCCTGGACATCCGCGCGGCCCTCCTGCCCATCGGGCAGACCGGCATTTCGCTCAACCAAGGCGAGACGGTATCACCCAGAGAGTACGCCTTCTCGACCGGGGGCGCGATGGGCGATGCTGTGACGCAAAGCTTGCAGGGGATCGACCTTGCCGTCAGCGACCAGCTTGGTGGCGCGTTCCAGGTCGCGGCCAAGGAGTTCGCGACCGCCGCCGTGCCAAGCGACCTGGCCCAGACGCTGGCCGCGCGGTCCTTTGCCAAGGACTATCGCCAGACGCGGTCTGCGCCGGTCAGCCCGCTGGCCGAGACCTTTGCCGCCCATCCG
>JBGSVS010000125.1:0-4308 GCA_041752895.1 Tabrizicola sp. | reverse complement strand
ACGGCCATCGCGCCGTCGCCCGGACTTTCCCCTTCGGCCACCTCGCGCCAGAGCGTGTCCGCCGGCAGATGCCGGGGGTCGCCGAGCCAGACGAAACGCTCACCCGCCGCCCAGGCCTTTGCGGCAATCTCGGGTCCGATGCCGGAGGGATCGCCAGACGTCAGAAGGACGGGGGCAGTCACGGCTCGCGGATGATCGCGGCGGCGCGGAGCTCTTCGAGGTAGCCTTCGGCCATGCCTTCAAGCTTCTGGTTGATCACCTGCTCGCGGATCTGGTCGCGCGTCGGCGCGGGTTCCAGAACCTGCTCGCGCCCGCACAGCATCAGCATGCGCCGGAACCCGCTGCGGGTCAGCGCGACCGAGGTCTCACCCGGATCAAGCCGCGCCAGTTCCAGCGCCACATCGCCCGGAACCGTTTCGAGCCCGGCCTTGGTGATCGTCAGACGGTCCTCGGGCAGGCCGTTCGCCTGGCCGTAAAGATCGTTGCACTCGTCAGCTTCGGCGCGGATGCGGGCGATTTCGGCTGCATCGTCGGGAACAAGAAACTCGGCCCATTCGACGCTGACCGAAATCGGCTCGGCCTTGGTGTCCATCGCCACGTCGCGCAGAAGGAACAGGACCACGGCGCCGGGCACGGAGATCGGGTCCGACACTTCGCCCGCGTCAAGCGCAAGGATTTTCTGGCCAATTGCGGCGGGCAGGTTCGCAAGCGGCAGCCAGTCAAGCCGCCCGCCTGCACCCGCTGTCCCCGCTGCCGAAAACCGCCGGGCGGCGGATGCAAAGGCAGCCTCGCCGCTTAGGCTGTCGGACAATTCCTGCGCCTGAGCGAGGGCTGCGTCTTCCTGACCTTCGGGGGCGGGGATCACCAACTCGCTGGCAAGGACCTGCAGCGCTCGCGGCCGGGCCGAGGCTTCCAGCGCGCGGTCGATGTCGTTTTCGCTGATCGGGACCTGACCCAGGAAGCGGGCGCGCACGACTTCCCGCCAAAGAAGCCCGGCTGCCACGAAATCGCGGAATGTCTCGGCGGCGATCCCGGCCTTGGCAAGTTCGGCCACGAAGTCTTCCGGCGTGAGATTGGCGCGCGAGGCAAATTCGGTCAGGCCCTGCGTCAGGGCCACTTCGGTCAGCGCAATGTCCAGCCTTTCGGCCTCGGTCTGGCGCAGGCGATCCTCGGTCAGCGCTTTCAGCGCTTCTTCCTCGGGGTTGCCGGGGGCACGCAGGACGCGCAGGAACAGGGCGCGCTGTTCGACTTCATAGTTGGTGATCACCCGGTCGTTGACGTAAAGCCGGGGGGTGAACAGGTCTTGCGCGAAGCCCGGTGTCACAAGTGCCAGACCAAGGGCGATCGCCGCCGCCTGCCGTTTCAGAACCGAAAGCATCATCGTTTCCGCCGCTCTTCCTCAATCCGCGGGTCTTTGGCCCGCCGTTTCTGCCACCCTGATCCGCCGCGACCTACTTCCGGCACGTTCGCGCCGGACCCCCGGTCACGCCGCCGCCAAAGCCCACAAGATCGAGCGACAGACCGAAATCCGTCGTCGGGTTCACACTAGTGGATGACGTGAAGCGACGCGAGAGGGAAACATCAAAGCGGACGCATTCGTTCAGGAACTCAAGCCCAAGCCCCGCCACGGTGCCGCGATCGGCGACAAAATCGTAGCGGCCCGAAGCCTTGGCGGTCCAGTTCGGCGTCACGCGTTGGCGCGCATCCAGAGTGAATTCCTGCGTCGGATCGGGGCGGTTTTCCAGGGGATCGGCGACGGCCCAGATGACCGAAGTTGCGATCGAGGTCTTAGCCCCGTTCATGACAAGCCGCGCTTCGCCCTTGGTCACGCTCAGATCTTCGTCCATGACCAGCCGGCCGGTTACCGCCAGCCCTTCGCTTAAGGTGAAATTGGCCGAGGCAAGCCAGTCAGAGCTTGCCCCTGCAAGACCCGAGCCGGGACCGAACTGGCCCAGGTCCGCCTCACGGAAGACGCGGCCCAGGGTCAGACCCATCGACCAGCCATCGGGATCGTAGCGCGTCCAGGTGATCCCGGCATTGACCCGCGTGCCGCGTTCCACGGCATCGGACCCGGGAAAGCGGTCCAGCGCGAAGAGATTGCCTTCGTCGAACTCGACCAGCGCCGAGTCTTCGTTCGGCAGCGTTTCGGCGTCCTTTGAGGCGTAGATCACCTGCAGGACCGGTTCCAGCACATGCGTCGCCCCGGAAGCGCCTGCCTTGACCCAGGGCCAGCGCAGTTCAACTCCGGCCGAGCCATGCGTCCTTGTGGTGCCTCCGGCAAAGGTCGCGTCGTCCGAGATCGAATAGGCGTCAGCGGTCGCCTCGCCCAGGATCGTGGCCTCGATCCCTTTCGGCAGGATGAAGCTGCGCCGCCAGTCAACGCGCGCCGAGATGCGCCCGGTGTCGCGCCCATCGGGGATCAGGTCGCTGTCGGTCCCGTCGAGAGGGTTTGACGACGTGCGATACTGGTTGTGGGTCTGAAGCCGCAATCCGCCTTCGCCGCCAAGGGGGCCGAGCGAGAAGCGCCGGTGGAAGGTCAGGTCGGCCACCAATGAAGGAATGGCCGAGTCGGTTTCGTTGTCGCGCAGCGTCTGAAAGCTGATGATCCGGCCCGAGATGTGTTCGTTGCGGCGGGTGCGCTTGATCTCGACCCTGCTGTCTAGCCGGTCGGCATTGCCAAGCCCGTAGTCCAGCATGTAGGCCGGGTCGGTCACGGTCTGGCCGTCGAAGGTCAGCAGAAACCGCGCAGGCAGGGTGAACGCGCCGTTGACGCGCAGGTAGCCCCGGGTGCTGCGATCAGAAAGCAGCTCGTCATGAGTGACCCAGCCCGTCGCCTCGATCTGTCCCGTTGCAAAGGCCTGCCGGTAGCGTAAGCCAAGGGTCTGCGACTGGCGCGCCGTCAGATAGGGCGTCAGGGTCAGGTCGGCCGAACGCCCAAGGGTGATGAAATACGGCAGCTTGATCCCGGTCCCCAGATCCGAAGTCGTGCGGATCGACGGCATCAGGAAGCCGGTGGCGCGGTCCAGCGTCGGGTCGGGCATCCGCAAGCGCGGGATGTAAAAGACAGGGATCCCGGCCAGGCGGAACTGGGCGCGGTCAAAGTAGATCTGACGCTCGACCTCGTCATGGACGACGCGCCGGGCGCGGATTTCCCACAATGGCGTAGGATCGCCTTCGCAGACCTTGCAGGACGACGCCGCGACAGTCTGCAGCGCGCTGTAACGTCCCGCGACGCGCACGATCCGGTTTGCCGCCAGCTGCAGCTGCTGGTTCAGGACCAGCCGGGCGCTGGTCAGGATGCCTTCGGACAGATCGGCCGCAAGGTCGGCCTGGCCGGCCAGGATGATCGTGTTCCCGCCTGCTTCGGTGAGGACAAGGGGGCCCGTGATCTCCAGCCGGTTGGTGGCCTGGTCAAAGGCGATGCGCGCAGCCTTCAGGCGGTTGCCCTTGAAGAACACTTCGACATTGCCGTCCGCGATCAGCCGGGTGTCGCCGGTGATCTCAAGGCTGTCGGACACAAGCGTCGCCTGGTCCTGTGCTGCGGCAGGAAGGCACAGGGTCAAAAGCACGGCGATAAGGGTGAGGATGCGGCGCATGTCAGCCGTCCTCAAGGTGCAGAAGAAGAGCAAGCGACAGCATCACCGCGGCGATGGGCGGGCTCCATGCGGCAAGGGCGACCGGAATTTGCCCGCTGTCGCCAAGGGCCTGCGCAAAGTTGCGCAGGAAGAAGAAGCCGAACCCTGCCATGAGTGCAAAAAGCACCATCCGTCCGGTGCCGCCAAAGCGGACATGGCGCATGGTGAAGCCTGCGGCCACCAGCACCATCGCGGCCATCAGCACCGGCAGGGCAAGTTCCATCTGATACCAAAGCCTGTAGGCCTGCGCCGAAAATCCGGCCCGTTCAAGGTCGGCAATATACCCGGGCAGGTCCCAGAAGGCGATGGCCGAAGGCGTGCCGAAACTGTCGCGGATGCGTTCGGGGGTAAGGTCCGAGGGCAGTGCCACCGGCCCGGCATCGACGACAGCCGAAAGTTCAGGGTTGGGCGATGTCAGATCCCAGGTCTTGGTCCCGGTCAGCTCCCACGCGCCTTCGACCAGACGCGCGTTTTCGGCTTCGACCCGCGTGCCGGGGGCGCCGTCGAGGTCAAAGCCGACAAAGGTCACTCCGAACAGCTCGGTCCCGTCCAGGTTCGACCGCGCCGCCTGGATCACCGTCTGCCCGCTTTCCGACCCCTGCCGCAGCCAAAGCCCGGTGTCGGCCACCGACAGGACCGACCGCCCGCCCTGGCTAAGCTCGGCCCGGCGGTC
>JBGSVS010000124.1:0-1874 GCA_041752895.1 Tabrizicola sp. | reverse complement strand
GGCCGGTTCGACGGGCTGCGCAACGCGAAGGGCGCGGTGCCGACGGCGGACCTGCGGCTGGAGATGCAGCGCACGATGCAGGCCGATGCGGCGGTGTTCCGCGCCGAAGAGACTCTGGCTGCGGGCGAAAAGAAGATGACGGTCATCGCGGGCAAGATGACGGACCTGCATGTCACCGACCGCTCACTGGTCTGGAACAGCGACCTGATGGAGACGCTGGAGCTGACCAACCTGATGCCGAACGCGCTGGCGACGATCTACGGGGCGCATGCCCGGACGGAAAGCCGGGGCGCGCATGCGCATGAGGATCATCCCACAAGGGATGACGCCAACTGGCGCAAGCATTCGCTGGCCTGGGTCGACGGGGACAAGGTCACGCTTGACTACCGGGCGGTGCACACGGACCCTCTGACCACTGAGGCGCAAGGCGGGATCGCATTGGCGAAGATCGCGCCGGCAGAAAGGAAGTTTTGATGTATCTGCGTTATGCCGTCCTAGTGCCGGTCTTGTGTGTGGTTGGGTGTGGCGAGTCGGCGTATCTGTCCTATCAAGGGCGCCCGGCTGAGACGGCGCTGGAGTGCAAGGCGGCCTATGAAGAGGCGCAGGCTCGTCCGAACTATTCCATCCCCAGCAACGGGGCGGAATTGATCGGCGCAGCGATCGGGCGCGGCCTTGCCGAGGGCGCGCTGAACTCGGCCTATGACGAATGCCTTGCCCGGGTGTCGGCGCTGCCCGGCGGAGGGCAGTCGACCGCACTGCCATCGTCCAGGGCACCGGCGTCTGTGCCGACAAGCGGCTGCACAAGAGGCGGGGGCGTCATGCAAGGAGGAACGGGATATTGCACGCGATAATGGTCAGGCTGGTTTCGCTTTGCGCACTGCCGTTGCTGGCCGCCTGTGACCCCGGCGAGCTGGTCAGCAGTGCCCTCAAGCGGACGGCCTATTCGGTGGTCTTCCCGGTCGTCAACATCGATATGCCGGCGGAACCGGCGCGGGTGGCGGCGAACTGCATCCTTGATGCGGCAAGCCAGGACGAGTTGGAGCTTCTCGCCCGCGATGTGGGGGTTGAGGCTGGGACGCAGACCAAGGCCACGATCCGGACCATCGCGATGCGCCCGGCGGCGCAGGCCTGTTTTGCGGCCAATGGCGTGCCGCCGCTGGTCGGTGGCTAGGCGCGGAATGGCGGTTGCGGGGGCAGCGAAGGGGCGCGTCAAGCCGGACCTGCGGGTCGCGGTCGTCTTCTTCGGCATCACCCGGTCGCTGCGGCTGACCCTGCCTGCGATTGCAGCGAATGTTGTGGGTCCGGCGCGGTCGGTTGCCCGTGAGGTGCGGACCTACGGGCATTTCTTCACCCAGACCTCGATCAGCAATGTGCGGTCGGGAGAGGTCGGGGAACTGGACCCCGAGGAATACCGGCTGTTGAACCTTGACGCGGTCGAGACGGAAGCGCCGGGGGCCTGTCTGGACCTGTATCCGATGGCCGAGATGCAGGCGCGGGGGGATATCTGGCGGGACGATTTCGCCAGTTTCCGGAACCTGGTGCATCAGCTGCACTCGCTGCGGCGGGCGACCCTGCTGGCTGAGGCGTTCCAGCCCGATATCGTGATCTTCGCGCGGCCTAACCTTCTGTATCACGACAGCATGGCAGAGCATCTGGATTTCCTGGCGCGGGCGCACCGGTCGTTTGTCCTCGTGCCGGACTGGTCGCAGTGGTTTGGCCACAATGACCGCTTTGCGCTGGCCAAGGGCGAGGCGGCGGTTGCGGCCTATGGGCGGCGGGCCGAGCGGATGGGGGAATACTGCGCGCGGCCGAAGCGCCTGCATGCGGAACGCTTCCTGAAGTTCGCGCCGGGCGAACAGCGGGTGCGGCCCGTG
>JBGSVS010000123.1:0-5756 GCA_041752895.1 Tabrizicola sp. | reverse complement strand
TGATCCGCGCGAAGTCCGCATCCGGCAGCGGCACCGCGCCGCGCCCGACCAGCTTCATCCCGTTGTATTCACGCGGATTATGGGACGCCGTGACGCAGATGCCACCGTCCACCGCAAGGTGGGCGGTCGCGAAATACATTTCTTCGGTGCCCGCCAGCCCAAGGTCGAGCACCCGCACCCCCGAGGCCTGCAGCCCCGCGGCCACCGCATCGGCCAGCGCGGGTGAGCTTTCGCGGCAATCGCGCCCCAGCACGACGGCCTCGGCCCCAGTCACGGTCGCAAAGGCCCGCGCGATCCGGTAGGCGATGGCTTCGGTCAGGTCCGTCCCGAGACGGCCGCGGATGTCATAGGTCTTGAACGCGCTCATGGCGCGCAAAGGATCATCCCCGCGCGCCGTAGTAAAGCCCCACGACATGCTCGGCTTCGGCAAAGAACAGCCAGCGCGCGGCAAGCGCCCCGGCAAGGTGCACGACGGCCGCCAGCACGATGCCCCAGAGACCGAGCGGCAGAAGCAGGATGACCGCCGGAAGCGCCGAGGCGAGGACGAGGGCGATCTTGCGCAGCTTGGCTGCGTGTTTGCGTCCCACGACAAAAATCATCTCGCGTTTCAGGTAGTTTCCGGCCGTATGCGCCGGGTCAAGGACTGACGGGACCCCAAGCTGGTCCAACCCGGTTGCCGTGCCCATGGTCTGTCCCGCTTTTGCAAACGCCCCGTCCCCCACACGCCAGACCGCCAGCAAAACCGCGCCGACGGCCAAAAGCAGCGCTGGTGCCCAAATGACGCCTGCAAGCATTGCCCCGCCCGCAACCGAAAAGGCCACGAACATCACTGGGGTCAGCCAGTGATGCCAGCGCGGGACGGCCTTGATCTGGGTGTAGATCATCGCTGTGGTGAAGACGGTCAGGATCGCCAAAGCCCCGCCCACCAGACCGACGACGCGCGGCAGGCCGAGGCCGAAGATGGCGGACAAAGCCACCGGCGCGAGGGTCAGAAGCGTCGCGACCGAGGCCCAGGCCTCGCGGCTAAGCCAGCTTGTGCGCCATTGGGTGAAGGCTTTCAGGGCATTCTTCGGGTTGCCCAGGTGAAAGGTCGCCGCCAGAAGCCCCGCGACCGCTAGCCCGTAGCCGAGGCCCCAAAGTAAGAAAGCCGCCCAGCCGGACGGGGCAAGCGCGCCCCAGCCAAGGAAGGCGAGGAAGCCGAAGCCGAGGCCCGAAAGGGTGGAAAAAAGGATGACGGACGGTGCGGGATGCATGTCAGGTCTTCCCCAGCATCCGGTCCAGCCATCCGGCGATGCCGGTCGCTTTCACATCCAGAAGCGGCGCCAGCGGGCTGGCCGTCCCCGGCCCCTTCTTGCGCGGCGGCAGGTACTTGTTGGTGGGCTTGGTTCCCATGTCCGGCATCAGGTCATAGCCGCCACGGTCCGCCACCAGTTTGGATACGGCACTTTCCGGGTCCGCGAAGTCGCCGAAGTGGCGGGCGTTGGTCGGGCAGGTCCGCACGCAGGCGGGCTCGCGGTCTTCCTCGGGCAGTGTCTCGTTGTAGATCCGGTCGACGCAAAGCGTGCATTTCTTCATCACGCCCTGATCTGCGTCCATCTCGCGCGCACCGTATGGACAGGCCCAGGCGCACAGGCCGCAGCCGATGCAGGCGTCCTCGTTCACCAGCACAATCCCGTCTTCGGCCCGTTTGTAGCTGGCGCCGGTCGGGCAGACGGTGACGCAAGGGGCGTTGTCGCAGTGCAGGCAAGAGCGCGGGAAGGTCACGACCTGCGCAGGCGCATCGGGGACGGCGACCTGGTAGGAGTGGACCCGGTTCAGGAAAGTCCCCGAAGGATCGGCGCCGTATGGGTTCTGGTCACTGAGGCCGATGCCCGCGTCGTTCCAGCCCTTGCAAGCGGTCACGCAAGCCTGGCAGCCGACACAGGTGTCAAGGTCGATGACAAGGCCCAGCTTCTTTTCGGTGGTTCCCGGCAAGGCAGTCATCGCTCGGCCTCCCCGCCGGGGACCAAAAGTTTTCGAAAACTTTTGGCAAAATTCTTCGAAGAATTTTGGGCCCGGCTCCCACCGGCGAGCGGGGGGTCGGAGAGTCTCTCGAACAACGGCTCTACCGTTCCGCGCGGGTGATCCCCAGCCGCAACCCGCTCCACCCGCACCCGCTGATCGAACCAGGCGGCCTGCCCAGTCACCGGGTCCGAGTTCGACAGCCGCACCCCATCGCGGTCCGGCAGCAGTTCCGAGATCAGGTGGTTCAAGAGGAAACCGGTCGTCGCCTCGGGCGCATCGGCATCCAAAGCCCACGCCCCCCTGCGCTTGCCGATGGCGTTCCAGGTCCAGACCGTGTTCTCGTTCAGCGCCGCCATATGCGCCACCGGCACCACGATGGTCCCCGCGCGACTGGAAACCCTTGCCCAATCGCCTTCGGCAAAACCCTGCGCCTCCCAGATTTTCGTCGGCAGATACAAATAGTTGTGCCCCTTGATCTGCCGCAACCAGGCGTTCTGGCTGCCCCAGCTGTGATACATGTCCATCGGCCGCTGCGTCAGGGCATGGACCGGGTAGCCGAAGGCCGCGTCCTCGTCGCCGTAAGGCGCGTACCAGATCGGCAAGGGGTGCATCGCCAGTTTCAGCCGCGCCCGCAGGTGGTCGGGCGGTTGGCGGGGGCCAAAGCCCTCGGCGGCCAGCTGGAATCGGCGCATGGGTTCGGACCAGATGTTGAAGAGATAGGGTTGCGGAGTTTCATACAGCCCCAGCTTCACCGCCCAGTCCTGGTAGGCCTTGTTCCACGGTTTGTAGAAAGCGGCCTCCTCGGGAACATGCGCCTGGTAGAAGGCCCCGTTCTGGATGTAGCGGGCCAACTGATCGGGGTTCGGCGCGCCCCGCCCTTCCGCTTCGCCATTTCCCCGGAACCCCATCAGCGGACCGACACCCGGGCGGCGCTGGTGGTTGGCGATGTAATCGGCATAGTCCTTGAACTTCGCCGTCCCGTCCTCATTCACCATCCCCGGCAGGCCAAGCCGCACGCCAAGCTCCAGCAGCACCGACTGGAAACAGCGCACATCGCGGTCGGGCTCTAGCACCGGCCAGCGGATTGCGTCGCCTGCTGCGTCAGGCTCAGAGATCGGGCGGTCCAGCAGGCTGATACAGTCGTGGCGTTCAAGGTAGGTGGTGTCGGGCAGGATCAGGTCGGCGTAAGCCACCATCTCGGACGCATAGGCGTCGGAATAGATGATCCGGGGGATGACATACTCGCCGTCCTTCTCCTCCGTCAGCATCTCCATCACGCGGGCGGAGTTCATGGATGAATTCCACGACATGTTCGCCATATAGAGGAACAGCGTGTCGATCCTGTAGGGGTCCCCGGCATGGGCGTTGGGGATGACCATATGCATCATCCCGTGGGCCGAGAACGGGTTCTCCCAGCTGAACGCCTTGTCGATCCGCGCGGGGCTTCCGTCAGGCAGCAAGCACAGATCGTCCGGTGAGCGGACATAGCCCAGATGCGGGCCGGTGAGGGGCTTGCCGGGGGTGGTGACAAAATGCGGGGTCGGATGCGCCTCGACCGGTTTCGGGTAAGGGGGCTTCAGCCGATAGCCGCCGGGGGTTTCCAACGACCCGAGCAGGATCTGCAGCAGATGCAGCGCGCGGGCGGTCTGGAAGCCGTTGGAATGCGCCGAAATCCCGCGCATCGCGTGAAAGCTGACCGGGCGGCCGGGCATATCGGTATGTTCGTTGCCCCGGAAATCGGTCCAAGGCCGGTCAAGCGTGATCGCCTGGTCGAACGCCACCTGCGCCAGTTCAGCAGCCAGTTGCCGGATACGGATCGCAGTCACGCCGCAGCGCGCCTCTACCGCTTCGGGCGCATAGTCCGGCTTCAGGTATTCCTCGACCATGTGCCGAAAGACGGTGCGGTTGCCCTGCCATTCGGCCCCAAGGTCCGGCTGGACCCCCTTGCCATCCCAGGGCGCGGGGTGGCCGGTGGTCTTGTCGATCACGAATGGCTGGCTTTCGGCGTTGCGGACGAAAAGGCCTTTCTCCGCGCCGTCCGCCTCGTTCAGAAGCAGCGGCGCATTGGTCCACTGCGCGAGGTAATCGAGGTCGATCTTCCCCGCCTCCAGCAGGCAATGGATCAGCGACAGGATCAAAAGCCCGTCGGTCCCGGGCGTGATCCCGATCCAATCATCCGCCACCGCGGAATAGCCGGTCCTGACCGGGTTCACAGAAATGACCCGAGCGCCCCGGGCCTTCAACTTGCCAAGGCCGATCTTGATGGGGTTCGAGTCATGGTCCTCGGCCACCCCGAACATAACGAACAGCTTCGTGCGGTCCCAATCTGGTTGGCCAAACTCCCAGAACGCGCCGCCGATGGTGTAGATGCCCCCCGCCGCCATATTCACCGAACAGAACCCGCCGTGGGCGGCATAGTTCGGCGTGCCGAAGTTCTGCGCCCACCAGCCGGTGAGGGATTGCGACTGGTCGCGGCCGGTAAAGAAGGCCAGTTTCTCGGGTGCCGTCTCTCGCAACGGCTTCATCCAGGCAACGGCGGTGGAGAGGGCCTCTTCCCAGGAAATCTCCTCGAACGCGCCCGAGCCTCTTGGCCCCACCCGCCGCAGCGGCGCCTTCAGGCGGCTGGGCGCGGTGACCTGCATGATCCCGCTGGCACCTTTGGCACACAGCACACCCTTGTTGATCGGATGATCCCGGTTGCCCTCGATATAGGAAACCTTGCCCGATTTCAGATGCACGTTGATCCCGCAGCGGCAGGCGCACATGTAGCAGGTGGTCTGGCGGACCTCGTCGCCGACCTCGCGCTGTGTTTCGACCCTTGGCTGGTTCACGCGCCCTCCCCGGCCATCACGGCCTGCGCCTCAAGGGCAATCTGCCGTTCCTCATCGGCGGGCACAACAAGGATAACGACATCGCTTGTCGCGTCGTGGAGGGTGGTTTCGTTCCGGGCATTGGCTGCGGCGTCGGAAGAAACTCCCAGATAGGCGAGGCCCGACAGGATTTCCTTCCGCACCCACGTGTCGTTCTCGCCAATGCCGCCAGTGAAGACCACAGCGTCAATGCCCCCCATCGCCGCGACCATGCTTCCGGCGTGCCGGACTGCCCAATAGACGAAATGCTGCAGGGCAAACTGGGCCTCTGGCGTCCCGGCGGCATGCAAGGCTCGCAGGTCGCTGGCCCCGCCAAGGCCCAGAAGCCCGCTTTCCCGGTTCAGGATGCGGCCCGCCTTTTCCACCCCGTGCAGTTCCGCCAACTGCAGCACCGCGTTTCCGTCAATCGCCCCTGACCGGGTCCCCATGGTCAGCCCGTCCAGCGGCGAATAGCCCATCGTCGTCGCAACCGAACGATCGTTCACAATTGCCGCAAGCGAGCAACCGTTGCCCAGATGGCAAGCCAGAAGCCGTGAAGGCAGCTCTCCCCTGCCCCGCAGGATGCGGATCAGGGCCGCATAGCTGATCCCGTGGAACCCATAGCGGCGCAGGCCCCGGTCGCGTTCCGCCTTCGGCAAGGCATAGGTGACGGCCACCTCGGGGTTCGTCGCGTGGAAGGCGGTGTCGAAGGCGGCATATTGCGGCAGGGCGGGCGCGAGGTCCGCAACCGACTGAATCCCCACAAGATTAGCCGGGTTGTGCAGCGGGGCCAATGGCACGCAAGCCTCGATCTGCCGCAGAACCTCGGGCGTCACCCGGCAGGTTGCCGTCAGACCTGCACCTCCGTGCACCACCCGGTGCGCCGCCGCGGTGAGGCGCGCG
>JBGSVS010000122.1:0-7909 GCA_041752895.1 Tabrizicola sp. | reverse complement strand
CCGCGTCGCACTGGCCGAAGCGGGGCACGTCCTTGGTGGCCGGGTGGTGCGCGAGGCCAGCCTGCCGGGCATGCGCGAATACATCCGCGTGCGGGACTGGCGCGAAGGCCAGATCGCCAAGATGTACAATGTCGAGGTGTTCCGCGAAAGCCACCTGACGGCGCAGGATATCCGCGACTTCGGCGCCGACCATGTGGTGATTGCGACCGGCGCGCGCTGGCGGCGCGATCTTTTCACCGGCAAGCGTTTTGAACCCATCGCCGACGAGGCCACGCCCGTCTTTACCCCCGACGACATCATAGATGGCAACCTGCCCGAGGGTCCGACCGTGGTCTATGACGCTGACGGCTTCTACATGGGCGGCGTCATCGCTGAACGTCTGCGCCAGGCGGGTCTGGAGGTGACCTTGGTCACGCCGGACGACCGCGTCTCGGCTTGGGCCGAAAACACCGGCGAAGTCTGGCGCGTGCCGGGGCATCTGATGGCGCAGGGGATCACGCTTCTGACCGCGCAGGCGTTGTCGTGGTTCGATGGCGCTACCGTGACACTGGCCTGCGTGCATTCCGAACGCGAAACCAGCCTGAAAGCCCGTGGCCTTGTGCTGGTCGGCCAGCGCGCCCCGGTCGATGATCTCTATACCGCGCTGCGCTATGCGCCCGATGGCAGCCATGCCGAACTGCCGTTCACATTGGCCCGCATCGGCGATTGCGAAGCGCCCGCGATCATCGCCGCGGCCACCTACGCCGGGCACCGCTATGCACAGGAACTGGATGCGTCCGTCGACATCGACCTGCCCATGCCACATGACAAGGTGGATGTGGGCCTCGTCGCACCCTCGGCCTGGGCAAGGGCTGCGGAATGACCGCTAAACAACCCCGCCATCTGGTGCTGGCAAGCGCAGGGCTGGCAGCGCTTCTTGCAACTGCAATGTCCCTGCTACGCACCGAAGACCCGACAAAGGTGGCAACGCCCGTGATCGCCCCTTCGGCGTGCTCCAGCTGCGATGCCCGCCACGCCCGACTTCAGTCGCTGCGGACGGACCCTCTCAAGGTGAACGAATGACCAAAGGCCCCGAAAACCCCGTGACCGCCGAAGAACTGGCGGCAGCACTGCCGTCGGTCCTTGCAGCACCCCGCGACGAGGGGGCGGTGCAGCTTTTGTGCGTGCGTCCAAAGCCCAATGCGCGGACCTTTCCCAAGGTGATCCAGATGACCCGCGCGCACGGCGTCACCGGAGATTTCGAATCCCGGCAGCCCTGGTTGACCCTACCGGACGGCAGCCCCGACCCGCGCAATCAGGTGTCGATCATGCCTTGGGCTGTCCTTGACCTGGTCTGGCGTGACCGCCACCGCGTGCCCCATCCCGGCGACAATATCGCCGTCGACATGAACCTGACCGAGGCAAACCTGCCGGTGGGCACTCTCTTGCAGGCAGGCACGGCGATCCTGGAGGTCAGCGACGAGCCGAACGATGGCTGCGTCAAATGGAAGGTCCGAAAGGGACGCGCGGCCTATGACTGGATCACGCATCCCGACCACCTGCCACTGCGCCTGCGCGGGCTTTACTGTTCGGTCAAGCAGGACGGCGAGATGCACCTTGGCGACAGGCTCCGCCGCCTGTGATCCCTGACGCATAGGAGGAACGATGCAGACCCTGCCCAGCCATGCCAGCATCGTCATCATCGGCGGCGGCGCCATCGGCACATCCATCGCCTACCACCTGGGAAAGCAGGGGGTCAGCGATGTCGTGGTGCTGGAACGTGACAAGCTGACCTCGGGCACGACTTGGCACGCAGCCGGGCTGATCGCCTCGGGCGGGATGTCGACCGAGACGCTGATCTGGATCGAGCAGTACACCCGGCAGCTTTACATCGACCTGCCCGCCGAGACGGGTCTTTCCACCGGCTGGCGGCAGTGCGGCCATATCCACCTTGCCTGTGACCCCGACCGGCGCGAGGTGATGAAGCGCGATGCGAATTTCGTCCGCTCCCAAGGGCTGGAAAGGTTCGAGCTGTCCCCCGCCGAGATCAAGGAAAAATTCCCGCTGATCGAGCCGAAGGGCATCCTCTCGGGCTTCTGGACCCCGACCGATGGCCGCGCCAACCCGGTCGATGCGACGATGTCGATGGCGGCAGGCGCGCGGGCCAAGGGGGTGCGGTTCTTCGAAGGCACCCCGGTCAGTGATTTCCTCATGTCCGGCACCCGCGTCACCGGCGTCGTGACGCCGCTGGGCTCGATCCGGGCCGAAAAGGTGGTTCTTGCCACCGGCATGTGGTCGCGCCAGCTTGGGGCAAAGATCGGCGTCCGCGTGCCCCTGCAGGCAGCCGAGCATTACTACCTTCTGACAGAACCCCTGCCCGGCATGCACCCCGACCTGCCGGTGGTCGAAGACCCCGACACCTACACCTACGTCCGCGAGGAAGGCGGCGGCATGCTCTTCGGCCTGTTTGAACCCGAAGCCGCCGCCTGGAACCTGGGCGGCATCCCGGCAGACGCCAGTTTTTCCGTCCTGCCTCCCGACTGGGACCGGATGACGCCTTTCCTTGAGGCCGCCTTTGAGCGCTATCCAGCGATGAAAACCGCCGGGATCAAGACCTTCTTCTGCGGCCCGGAAAGCTTTACCCCCGATGGCTCCTACCTTCTGGGCGAAGCGCCCGAGGTGGACGGGCTGTTCCTTGCCACCGGCCTCAACTCGCTTGGCATCCTGTCGGCGGGGGGTGTCGGCCATATCATGGCGGAATTGCTGACCACCGGCACCTCGACCCAGGACATCACCGGCCTCGACATCGCCCGCACCCGCCCGCATCACGCAACGAAGGCCTTTCTCGGCCAGCGCATCCCGAAATCGCTGGGCTACACCTTCACCTTCGGCCCCCTGCCGCACTGGCACCACAAGACCGCCCGCAACATGCGCCGCCTTGCGCTCCATGACCGCTATGCCGCGATGGGCGCCTACTTCCACGACCTTTCGGGGTGGGAGATGCCCTACTGGTTTTCCCCCGACGCCCCCCCACCGCAGGTGAACTACTCCAGCCATGCGCGCCAGCCCTGGCACGCGCTTTCCGCCCGCGAACACCACGCCACCCGCAACGACGTGGGCCTGTTCGACAAAAGCTTCATGGGCAAGTTCGTGGTCCAGGGCCGGGATGCCCTGACCGTGCTGAACCGGGTCAGCGCCAACCAGATCGACGCCGCCGTCGGGCAAAACGTCTATACCCAGTGGCTGAACCACCACGGCGGCATCATCAGCGACCTCACGATCACCCGCACCGGTGAGGCGGAGTTTCTGCTGGTCACCGGCGATATCCTGCAATCCACGACCCCGGCCTGGCTCCGCCGCCAGACAAAGGCAGGTGAGGATTGCCATGTCACCGACGTCACCAGCGCCTACACGATTCTGTCGCTGCAAGGCCCAAGGTCGCGCGACATCCTTGCCGCCATGACGGGCGAGGATCTGTCGACCGCCGCCCTGCCGTTCCGCGCCAGCCGGTTCCTTGACATCGGCCCGGTCCCCGTCCGCGTCATCCGCGTGACCTATATGGGCGAGTTGGGGTATGAACTTTACATCCCCACCGAATACTCCCACGCAGCCCATGACGCCCTGCTGGACGGCATCCGCGCGGCGGGGGTGGACCCGGTGCATTGCGGGCTGATGGCGCTGGAATCGCTCCGGCTGGAAAAGGGCTACCGCGACTTTGCCGTCGATATCGACAACACCGACACGCCCCTTCAGGCGGGGTTGGGCTTTGTCGCCGATTTCACGAAACCCGATTTCATCGGCCGTGAGGCGCTGCTCCGGCAACAGGCTACCGGCCCCCTGACCCGCCGCATCCTGCCCTTCCGCCTGGACGACCCCGAACCGCTCCTCTTCGGCAACGAACCCATCCTCTGCGACGGCACGGATGTGGGCATCATCCGCGCCGGGGCCTTCGGGCCAACCCTCGGCTGTTCGGTCGGCCTTGGGGCCATCGAACTTGCCCAGGGCATCACCGCCGAAACCCTGCGCGCTCACCGCTGGGAGATCGACGTCCACGACCGCCGCATCCCCGCAACGCCCTCGCTGACCCCGTTCTACGACCCGAAGAGCGAGCGTGTGCGTGGCTGATCCCCGCCATGTCCTTGTCCTTGGCGCGGGCATGGCCGGGCTTGGTGCCGGGCGTCTTCTGCACGATGCCGGCGCGCGCGTCACCGTGATCGAGGCGCGCAACCGGATCGGTGGGCGCACGCACACCAGTCCCCTCTGGCCCGACCTGCCCGTCGACATGGGCGCAAGCTGGATCCACGGCACCAAGGGCAACCCGGTGACGGCCCTTGCCAAGGCACAGGGCCTGAAGCTGACCGCCACCGATTACAAGCGGTCGGTGACCTATGACGATACCGGGCGCGAAGTCCCGTTCATCAAGCCCGCGAAACAGGCGCTTGCCCTGGTCGAAAAGGCGCGCGAAGCGGTGGACGACGCCAATGCCGACATGTCGCTGCAAACGGCCATCGAACAGTCAAAGGCCTGGCAGCGGCTTTCCCCCGCAGACCGCCGGGTCGCCCGCCTCGCGATCAACACCCGGATCGAGCATGAATATTCCGGCGACTGGAGCCGCCTGTCGGCCTGGCATTTCGACGCGGGCAAGGACTTTCCCGGGGATGAGGCGTTGGTGACCCCCGGCTTCGGCCCGATCATCGCCGCACTTGCCCGGGGCCTTGACCTGCGGCTGGACGAAGCGGTCACTGCCATTGCCCCCACCTCCACGGGCGTAAAGGTCACGACCACAGGCGGCACCCACCACGCAGATCAGGTCATCGTCACCCTGCCCTTGGGCGTCCTGCAATCGGGCAGCATCTGCTTTGCCGAACCCCTGACCCACAAGCGCCAGCGCGCGATTGACAGCCTGGGGGTGGGTCTTCTGAACAAGTGCGTCCTGCGCTTCGACCATGCGTTCTGGCCCAAGGACCAGGACTGGATCGACTTCCTCGGCCCGGTCGAGACGCTTTGGGCCGACTGGACGAACTACCTCCCCGCCACCGGCCAGCCGCTGATCGTCGGCTTCAATGCCGCCCGGATGGCGGACGACGTCGAAGGCTGGACCGACCGCGACACCACGGCCTCAGCGCTTGACGCTCTGCGGGCGATGTTCGGCAGCGCAGTGCCGGATCCGGTCGGGTCCCAGATCAGCCGCTGGCGGCAGGATCCCTTTGCCCTTGGCGCCTATTCCTTCAAGGCCGTAGGCTCCAGCCGCAAGGACCGAAAGGCCCTCTACGGAGCGGACTGGGACAACCGGCTCTTCTTCGCGGGCGAGGCGACTTCGGCCGATCAGCCCGCCACCGTCCACGGTGCGCTGATCACCGGACGCGGGGCGGCCTCGGTCGTTCTGGCGGGCTGAGACGCGGCACGACCCCGGCCTAAGGCGGGTGCGGCTTGTTGGCAGCAAGCCGAAAACAAACACAAAACTGGTGAAGCCCTGCGACGGAACGGCGTCTGGTCGACGCATAAACGCTATCATCACCAGATCCGGACCCCGCCATGCCCACCAATGCCGCCCTGCCTCGTCGTTCCAAGACCTGCAAGCCTGTCCCCACGGCTCTGATTGCAGGGCTGCTCGTGCTTGTTGGGGCCAGTTCGGCCTCAGCCCATGACATTACCGACGCCATTCTGACTGAACGCGCCGCCAATTGTGCCGCCTTCGCGCAGGATAGCACGGCCATCGCAACCGATGTGCAACGCGGGCGCACCTTCGAGGCGGCCGTGACGGTGACCGTCAACGGTTCGGTTTGCGAGATCTCGTCCAATGCCATTCCGAACCATGACTTCAACGCCACCGGGCGCTTTGCGACCGCCGTCAGCGCGCAGGATCAGACGTTCACCGTTCCCGTTGCGCCGCAGATTGCGTCCCAGCCAACGGCCCTTTCGCTGGCCTTCGACAACGCGGTATTCCTGAACGGTGTCAAGCTGGACCAGATGGCCGCGGGATGTTTCGGGGTCGGAGATGGCCGCATTGGCTGCAACGACATGGCCGCGCCCTTCCGCTATGATCCCCTGGGCATCGGATCAAACTTCGGCGCGGATGAGCATAATGCCCATGCCCAACCCGATGGAACCTATCACTACCACGGCAACCCGATGGCGCTATCCGACCAGGGCGATGCCAGCGCACCGTCGCCGGTGATCGGCTTTGCCGCCGACGGCTTTCCGATCTTCGGCAGCTACATCTTTGATGACGGCGCTATCCGCAAAGCCACCTCAAGTTACCAGCTCAAGTCCGGCACCCGACCCGGTGGCCCCGGCGGCACCTATGACGGGACGTTCATCGACGACTGGGACTATGTCGCAGGGTCGGGCGACCTGGATATCTGCAACGGCATGGTCCAGGACGGCGTCTATGGCTATGTCGTGACCGACACCTATCCGCATGTGATGGGCTGCTTTTCTGGAACGCCGGACGCCTCGTTTCGCAAACGGCGTCCCTGAAGGGAAAGGTCAGGCGGGGGCGCAAAGAATCGCTCGCCATGTGACCGATTCCATGCAATGTTAAGACTATTAACACCGACGGAGTCAGCATGGACCGCCGCAGTTTCACCCTTGGAACCCTTGGCCTTGCCGCTGGTCTGGCCACTCCCCTGCCCGCCTTGTCGCAGACCTCGGCCTACCGGGGGCCGAACGTCGTCCTCGTCCGCTTCGGGGGCGGGGTTCGCCGGGCCGAAACGATCGACGAAGCCGCGACCTGGGCGCCCTACCTGCGCCACACGCTTGCCCCACGCGGTACGTTCATCCCCGACCTGCGCATCGACAGGCTTGAAGGCGTGAACACCTCCCATGCCGAAGGCACGCTGAACCTTTTGACCGGCCGCTACCTCGCCTACCGCGAACTGCCCGGCGCCGGCGACCAGCTGGAACCGACGGAACCCACGCTTTTCGAATACCTCCGCCGCGCCTTCGACATTCCCTCGCACCAGGTTCTCCTGATCAACGGCGAGGACCGCCCGCAGGAAGAATTCTTCACTTTCGGCGGGGGCAAGTTTGGGGCGGCCGACCATTTCAGCGTCGATGTCCGGTCGGAGATGCTCAGCCTCCACCGCTACAAGCTTTACCGCACCACGATGCAACTGGCCGAAGGCAAGCTGCCCGAGGACCAGCTCCTCAAGGTCGAAGAGGAACGCGCCGACCTCCTGACCAAGGACCCGCGCGGCGCGACCCCCGACCCCTCGCTCGAGGTCACCGCCTTCTGGGCCCGCTGGCGGCAGAATTTCGGCGACACCGGCCTGAAGAACCCGCGCGGCGACCGGCTTCTGACCGAGCTTTCGGTCCGCGCCATGGCCGAGTTGCAACCCCGCTTCCTGATGGTGAACTACCAGGACCCCGACTATGTCCACTGGGGCAACCCCAGCCACTACACCCGCGCCATCGCGATCATCGACGAGGGGTTGCAGCGCCTGGTTTCGGCCGCCGATGCCGACCCGTTCTACCGCGACAACACGATCTTCGTGATCACCCCCGATTGCGGCCGCGACGCGAACCCCTTGGCCGAAGTGCCGTTCCAGCACCATTTCAACTCCCGCTCCGCGCATGAGACATGGGCCGTGATCTTCGGCCCCGGCATCGGCAAGGGTGTCGTCGACCGCCCCGTCGACCAGTCCGCTATCGCCCCCACCATCGCCGCCGCCATGGGCTTCCGTGCAGACCGCGCCGAAGGCACCGCCATCGAGGGGGCCTTCCTGTGACCGACCAGACCCCTGATTTTTCGCAGAAAAATCGTATCGCCGGGGCCACTTACCGCCCGGGGCGCCTGTCGCGCCTAGGCCGCCTTGCAGCGAACGGCGTCATCGGCACGCTCCTCTGCACCGGCCCGGTCACCGCCATCCTGGCCTTGGGCTGGCTCTCCCGGCATCAGGGCCACCTCGCCCGCAGCCGCTTCGGCATC
>JBGSVS010000121.1:0-19657 GCA_041752895.1 Tabrizicola sp. | reverse complement strand
CGCCGTTTCACACCGGGCGGACGGCGGACCCTGCCCTGGGCGCGGCCTTCATCCGCGCGGCTAAGCGGATGCTTGCGCCTTCGGGCAGCCTGTGGTTGGTCGCCAACCGCCACCTGCCCTATGATGCAGTGCTTGCCGAGTGCTTCCTTGAGGTCAGGGATCTGATCCGAGACAGCCGCTTTCGCGTGATCCATGCCACAAAGCCCAGGCGCGACGTGCTGCGGCCCCGAACCTAGAGGTCGATCATGTCCTTTTCCGTCACCGGCAAGACTGCCATTGTGACCGGCTCGGCCTCGGGCATCGGGCTGGCCATTGCGCGGCACTTGGTCGACAAGGGCGCGAATGTGATGTTTGCCGACGTTGACGAAGACCGGCTGGAGGCCGAGATCGGCGAAGAGGCGCGGGCCGAGGGGCCGATCCGGATGTTCGCGGGCGACCTGACCGAAAAGCTGACCATCGCCAATCTGCTGTCTGCGACCTTCGACGCCTTCGACCGCGTGGACATCCTGGTCAACGCCAACCGGCGCATGATCGTGTCGGATATCCTGAACCCTGAAGGGGACGGGGTCGAGGAGCTGTGGCGTCACAACGTGCTGTCGGCGCTGCGCATTTCGCAGATGACCGCCAAGCGGATGATCCAGCACGGGCAGCGGTCGGAGGTCGAGGCGGGCACGATGCTTGGCGCGATCATCAACCTCTCGTCGATTGCCGCCCAGGCGACCCGGCCCGAGCTTCTGGCCTATTCGATGGCCGCTGCCGCGATGGACCAGATGACCCGGTCGCTGGCGGTGGCGCTGGCGCCGAAGGGAATCCGGGTCAACGCGGTGGCTTTCGGTTCGGTGATGAGCGCCAGCCTGCAGGCGTCGTTGAAGGACCACGCAGATTACCGCGACCGGATTGCCGAAGGCACGCCCCTGGGCCGTATCGCCGCCCCGGCCGAACTGGTCGAAGCCGTGCAATTCCTTGCCTCGGACGCTTCGGGGTTTGTCACGGGCCAGGTGCTGACGGTTGACGGCGGGCGCGGGTTGCTGGACGCGGTCGCTGCACCCGCGCACTGATCATTCGGGATACTGCGCCCGGCAGGCGGCGATGACCTTTTCGGCCTGACGGGCAAGGCTTGCGCGCTTGGCCTTCAGGCTGTCCAGCTTGCGCGCTTCGTCGTTCAGGTCGATGGCCTTGGGCCGCTGTTCGGTCACCGGGCGCTCCTCAAGGCAAAGGCGCGGGGGCGGCGTGGGTTGCCCCTCGGCGACCGGCGCTTGCGGACAGTCGACCCATTCGTTCTCATAGACAGTGATCGTCTCGAACGCATAGCCGCGGGCAAGGTTGCCTTCGGTTTCAGCGATCAGCCTGTCAACCGTGCGCAGGTCGCGCGTGTTGCGGCTGATGCACTGTTCCTGCGGCGTCCCACAGGCAACCAGGGTGACAAGTGCCAGAAATGACAGGCGTTTCATCGGGGCCTCCGGGAACAGTGGAAAGCGGCGCGCTTGGATGCTAGGCATTCAGCTGTCAACTAACGAGGACATCAGAATGACCGATCCCATCGACAGTCGCAACGCCGTCGCCGCCGCCTGGTTCCGGACCTTGCGCGACCGGATCGTGGCGGCCTTCGAAGGGCTGGAAGACACCTATGCCAAGGACAAGCCCGGCCGGTTCGAAGTGACGCCGACCAGCCGCGCCGATGGTGGCGGCGGCATCATGAGCGTGATGCGCGGCGGCGAGGTCTTCGAAAAGGTCGGTGTCAACTGGTCCGAGGTGCATGGGGTCCTTGGCGAAAAGGCGCAGCGAGCGATGGCCGCGCGGGGGGTGCCCGGGATGGACAAGGACCCGCGTTTCTGGGCGTCGGGGATCAGCCTCGTGGCCCATATGGTCAACCCGCACGCCCCTGCCGTTCACATGAACACCCGCATGTTCTGGACCCCCGGTGCCTGGTGGTTCGGCGGCGGGTCGGACCTGAACCCCTGCATCGAATATGCCGAGGATACCGCGCATTTCCATGCCGAGATGCAGGGCGCCTGCGATGCGCATGACCCAGACTACTACACCAAGTTCAAAGCCTGGGCCGACGAATACTTCTTCATCCCCCACCGCGGCCGGGCGCGGGGTGTGGGCGGCATCTTCTACGACGACCTCAACACCGGCGACTGGGACCGTGATTTCGCCTTCACCAAGGCGGTTGGCTCGGCCTTCCTGCCCGCCTTCCAGCCGGTGACCGAACGCCGCGTCGAAACCCCCTGGACCGAAGCCGACCGCGAGACGCAGCTTCAGCACAGGGGCCTCTATGCCGAATACAACCTGGTTTACGACCGGGGGACCAAGTTCGGGCTGGAAACCGGCCATGACGCCAATGCCGTCTTGATGAGCCTGCCGCCCATCGCCAAGTGGTACTAGGGCGATGGCCGACATCACGGTAAAAGCGGCCTACGGGTCGGTCGTCGAAGATGAGGGTGAGCTGTTCATCGGCTTTGCCGAGGGCGAGGACGCCGACGAAGGCTATGTCCTCTTTCGGCAGGCCGTGGGTGGCGGGCCGGTCTGGTTCGAGGCAAGCGACGAAACCTTTGGTGCCGAGGATGCCATCGAAAGCGTCGTCGCCGGACCGAAGGGGTTCGACGTCACGATCCGCCCGGACAAGCGCGCGGCCTATGGGTTCGCGGCAAGCGTGGCGGTTCGGGTTGGTCCCGGTTGCGAAGACGGCCAAGAGGCGCTGGCCGCACTGCAGGCGATGCTTGGGCCCTTGTGGCAGGCGTAACAGAGGCGTTCTGCCGTTGACCGGTAACACACCGTTGCCATTGGCAAACCCGAGTGGCCTGCTTTTGGGGATCGGGGGCAGGGTATTGCCCGCCCCCGACCTTGCACATTCAGGCGTTCAATAGTCGTCGATCAGCTTCCTCGCCTCATCGCCACGCTCGTCCGCTTTCAGCTCGTTGGCGATCTCTTCGGCCTCTTGCCGCATCTGGATGACGTGCCAGCCGATCCAGAACACAAGCCCAAGAATGACCATCAGCACTTCGGTTCCCTGAAAGGGATAGATCGCACCAACGTCCTTCAGGTCGACAGCCCAGCTGTCCAGTCCGATTGTCGACATGGTCATGCTCCCCCTTTGATCATGGCTTTTTCAGCGGCACTGATTTCCGCAACCGCGGCGTCGTAGGCGGCGCGGCCCTTGAAATCGAGACCTTCAAGCTCGACCTTCGCGGGAACCCGCAAAAGGCCACGGGCATGCAGGATCTTGGCCAGCACCCAGACCGGGACGAAGCCAAGGAAGAACATGATGCAGGCACCGATGAAGTTGCCCCAAGGCGTGATGACCGCATAGCCCTCGTAAGGCGAGGACGGCGCGCCCCACAGGACGAAGCCCGCGATGACCACGCCCATGAAGCCGCCGTAGCCATGCACAGCCACGGCCCCAACGGCGTCGTCGATCTTGAACCGCCGCTCGACCCAGAAGTGCAGCTTGTAGGCAACCACAGGGACGAAGGCCCCGATGAACATGGCCTGGATCGGATGATAGAGGTCATTGCCCGCCGACGCGCCGATAACACCGCAAAGACCCGCCGAGTAGGTCCAGAAGGCATCGCCTTTCGACACCAGGTAGCCAGCCATCATCCCGCCCGACAGGGACATCAGGAAGTTCATCGTGATCGCCGACAGCGTCGTCGGCGTCAGGTAGATGTTGGTGGCGGTCCAGGTTTCGCCGGTGATCTGGCCGGCGATGGAGGCCGGGGCGATCATCGGGATGTTGCAGGCGGCGTAAAAGCCCCAGAATCCGGTGTAGATCAGGAACAGCCCGATTGTGACCAGCCAGGGATTGTGTGGCGGGATGTCCCGGGGTGTGCCATCGGGACGGAATTTGCCCAGACGAGGCCCAAGGACGATCAGCGTTGCCAGGGCGGCTCCTCCGGCGATGGCATGCACCACGCCCGATGCATAGGCGTCATGGTAGCCAAGGTATTTGACCATCCAGCCCCCGGCGCTCCAGCCCCAGGCAGCATCGGTGATCCAGAGGACCGATCCCAGAAGAACCGCAATCATCCAGAACGCGCCCATGCGGATCCGCTCGATCACCGCGCCAGACACGATTGAGGCGGTGGTGATCGAGAACAGCAGGAACGCCGCCCAGAAGACGCCGTTCAGCCGGTGCCAGATCGCAGCCCCGTTCAGCCCGTCCGAGGTGATCCCGGCGGCAGCGTCCGTCGCATTGGCTCCTGAAAGGTGCGTCCCCATCAGCGGGCTTGCGGGTCCGGCGACCAGGTTCGGGTCGTAGAAAAGGGCGTCATCCACGAAGTTGAACCAGTAGAAGCCGGAGGGAAACGCGAAGTAGATCCACCAGCCGAAGAAGAAGAACGTGATGGTGACCAAGGGAATGGCCATCGTGTTCTTCATCAGCGTATGCATGTGATTGCGACGCCTTGATGCGCCGACCTCGTACATGCAGAACCCCACATGTATGAGGAACATGAACACCACCGTCACCCAGTAATAGAACTCGGTGAAGATGACGTTCACGGTACTTAGATTGTCACCCATTCTCTATCCCTCCCTGTTTTTCTTGGGCCGGCATCTGATTGCCGAACCCTTGCAGTTGCCGTTTGGCTTCCTTGGAACTTGCGCTGTGCCAACCCGGACGCGTGATCGGTTCTTGGGCGCTTCCCGTTGTCCGATTTCTTGTTCGGCAAAAATGTTTTCCGAAGGGAAAGCCAGCTGCGACATTCTGTCAAGAAAAACCGCAACTGCTTGCAGTTTGTAGGGCGAGTTTCCCGTCAGGTGAAAATTGTTTCTTACCAGTTGATAGGCGCAAATCTCGGTGCTAGCGTCAGGGCAACGACGTGAAGGAGACTCACCATGTGCGGCATCGTAGGGCTGTTCCTGAAGGACCCGAAGCTTGAGCCTCAGCTGGGCGCCATGCTGACGGACATGCTGATCACCATGACCGACCGCGGCCCCGACAGCGCGGGCATCGCGATCTATGGCGGGGCGAAGGACGGTCTGGGCAAGCTGACGATCCAGTCAGCGGACCCGACGAAGGATTTCAAGGACCTGGACGGCGACATGCACGACGCCATCGGTCAGCCCGTGACGATGAAGATCAAGTCGACTCATGCGGTGCTGGAGGTGCCCATGGGCCAGATGGACGCCGCGCGGTCCGCCCTGTCGCACCTGCGCCCGAACGTCAAGGTGATGAGCGCGGGCGACAGCATCGAGATCTTCAAGGAGGTTGGTTTGCCGAAGGACGTGGCCGCCCGCTTTGATGTCGCAAAGATGAAGGGCACCCACGGCATCGGCCACACCCGCATGGCGACCGAATCCGCAGTGACGACGATGGGCGCGCACCCGTTTTCCACCGGGTCGGACCAGTGCCTTGTGCACAACGGCTCGCTTTCCAACCACAACGGCGTCCGCCGTGAGCTGAAGCGTCTGGGCATGACCTTCGAGACCGAGAATGACACCGAGGTCGGTGCCGCCTTCATCAGCCACAAGCTGCAGACGGGTGAGACGCTGGGCAATGCGCTGGAGGCGACGCTGACCGATCTGGACGGCTTCTTCACCTTCGTCGTCGGCACCAAGAACGGCTTTGGCGTCGTCCGTGACCCCATCGCCTGCAAGCCCGCTGTGATGGCCGAGACCGACCAGTATGTCGCCTTCGGATCGGAATACCGGGCGCTGGTGAACCTGCCGGGCATCGAGGACGCCCGCGTCTGGGAACCCGAACCCGCCACTGTCTACTTCTGGGAGCGTTGAGAGAATGCAGAGCTTCGACCTGGGGAAAGAGGGCCTGCGCGCGCTCAACTCCTCACTTCACGCCCTGAAGGGCCAGACCAACATGACGGCCTGGGAAGTCATCAACCCGAAAGGCGCGCATGCGATTGCCGCCGGGGTGGATGCACCTGTCGACATCACCGTGCGCGGGTCCACCGGCTATTACTGCGCGGGCATGAACAAGCAGGCGACGATCCGTATCAAGGGCTCGGCTGGCCCCGGTGTGGCTGAAAACATGATGAGCGGGACCGTCATCATCGACGGCAATGCCAGCCAGTATGCCGGGGCCACGGGTCGCGGCGGCTTGCTGGTCATCAAGGGCAATGCCTCGTCCCGCTGCGGCGTGTCGATGAAGGGGATCGACATCGTCGTCCATGGCTCCATCGGCCACATGTCGGCCTTCATGGCGCAGTCGGGCAACCTGGTGGTGCTGGGCGACGCTGGTGACGCGCTGGGCGACTCGCTTTATGAAGCGCGGCTGTTCGTGCGGGGGTCGGTGAAGTCGCTGGGCGCGGACTGCATCGAGAAAGAGATGCGGCCGGAACATATCGCGCTGCTGTCGGACCTCCTGAAGCGCGGCGAGGCGGACGGTAAAGCCAAGCCGGAAGAGTTCAAACGCTACGGCAGCGCCCGGAAACTCTATAATTTCAACATCGACAACGCGTCGGCTTACTGAGGCATCATGAGCGATTTCCCCCGCACCCCGCCGCGCTATTCGGCCACCTTCACCCCCGCCGTGAACGCCGAGATCCGGCGCGCCGCAGCAACCGGCATCTACGACATCCGTGGTGGCGGCACCAAGCGGCACCTGCCGCACTTTGACGACCTCTTGTTCCTTGGGGCGTCGATCTCCCGCTACCCGCTGGAAGGCTACCGGGAAAAATGCGCGACCGATGTCTGGCTGGGGACGCGCTTTGCCAAAAAGCCGATCCATCTGGATATTCCCGTGACCATTGCGGGGATGAGCTTTGGTGCGCTGTCCGGTCCGGCCAAGGAGGCGCTGGGTCGTGGCGCGTCCGAGGCTGGCACCTCGACCACCACCGGCGACGGGGGCATGACCGAAGAAGAGCGCGGGCATTCGAAAACGCTGGTCTATCAATACCTTCCCAGCCGCTACGGGATGAACCCCGACGACCTTCGCCGTGCCGATGCGATTGAGATTGTCGTCGGTCAGGGTGCAAAGCCCGGTGGCGGCGGGATGCTGCTTGGACAAAAGATCAGCGACCGCGTGGCGAACATGCGGAACCTGCCGAAGGGGATCGACCAGCGGTCAGCCTGCCGTCACCCCGACTGGACCGGGCCGGATGACCTTGAAATCAAGATCATGGAACTGCGCGAGATTACCGATTGGGAAAAGCCGATCTACGTCAAGGTCGGTGGTGCTCGCCCCTATTACGACACGGCCCTCGCCGTGAAGGCAGGCGCGGACGTCGTGGTGCTGGACGGCATGCAGGGCGGCACTGCGGCGACGCAGGACGTGTTCATCGAACATGTCGGCATGCCGATCCTGGCCTGCATCCCGCAGGCGGTGAAGGCGCTGCAGGACCTTGGGATGCACCGGAAGGTGCAGCTGATCGTCTCGGGTGGCATCCGGTCCGGTGCGGACGTGGCGAAGGCCATGGCGCTGGGTGCGGATGCGGTCGCCATCGGCACGGCGGCTTTGATCGCGTTGGGCGACAATGACCCAAAGTGGGAAGAGGAATACCAGAAGCTGGGCACTACCGCCGACGCCTATGACGACTGGCATGAAGGCCGCGACCCGGCCGGGATCACCACGCAGGACCCCGAACTGTCGAAGCGGTTCGATCCGGTCCTCGGCGGCCGTCGCCTGAAGAACTACCTCAAGGTGATGACGCTGGAGGCGCAGACCATCGCGCGGGCCTGCGGCAAGAACCACCTGCACAATCTGGAACCCGAGGACCTGTGTTCGCTGACCATCGAGGCGGCGGCAATGGCAGGGGTTCCGCTGGCGGGGACCAACTGGATACCGGGACGGAACGGCGGCTGGTAAGGCCGCCGTTCCTCCTTCAACGATAGAAAAGACGGACAGGGAGTTAGACCATGGCGAAAGACCTGGCAAAGTGGGCCAAGGATAAGGGCGTCAAGTATTTCATGATCTCCTACACCGACCTCTTCGGTGGGCAGCGCGCGAAACTGGTGCCGACGCAGGCGATCAATGACATGGCGGTGGATGGGGCGGGCTTTGCGGGCTTTGCGACCTGGCTGGACCTTACGCCCGCCCACCCCGACCTGATGGCGGTGCCGGACCCCGACAGCGTGATTCAGCTGCCTTGGAAGAAGGACGTGGCCTGGGTCGCGGCGCGGGCGACGATGGAGGAAAAGCTCGTCGATCAGGCCCCCCGCAACGTGCTGGAAAAGCTGATCGGTGAGGCTGCGAAGGAAGGTCTGCGCGTCAAGACCGGGGTCGAGCCCGAGTTCTTCATCCTGAACGCCGATGGCTCGGGTCCGTCGGATGTCTACGACACCGCCGAGAAGCCCTGCTACGATCAGCAGGCAGTGATGCGACGCTATGACGTGATCTCGGAAATCTGCGACTACATGCTTGAGCTGGGCTGGGAGGCCTACCAGAACGACCACGAAGACGCGATTGGTCAGTTCGAGATGAACTGGAAGTACGATGACGTCCTCCAGACCGCCGACAAGCACAGCTTCTTCAAGTTCATGGTCAAGTCGGTGGCCGAAAAGCACGGCTTCCGCGCGACCTTCATGCCGAAGCCGTTCAAGGGGCTGACGGGGTCGGGGTGTCACGCCCATATCTCGGTCTGGTCGCTGGACGGGAAGACCAACGCCTTCGCGGACAAGAAGAAGGAGTTGGGGCTGTCGGATCAGGGACGCAACTTCCTGGGCGGGATCATGAAGCATGCTTCGGCCCTGGCCGCGATCTGCAACCCGACGGTCAACAGCTACAAGCGGATCAATGCTCCGCGCACGTCTTCGGGGGCCACATGGGCGCCGAATACGGTGACCTGGACCGGGAACAACCGGACCCACATGGTGCGCGTGCCGGGGCCGGGGCGGTTTGAACTGCGGCTCCCAGATGGGGCGGCGAACCCCTACCTGATGCAGGCGGTGATCCTTGCGGCGGGGATCGACGGGGTGCGGACCAAGGCTGACCCGGGCAAGCGGCACGACATCGACATGTATCAGATGGGGCACACGGTGAAGAACGCGCCGAAGTTGCCGCTGAACCTCTTGGATGCGCTGCGGGAGTATGACCGCGACAAGACCCTGAAGGCGATGATGGGGGACGAGTTCAGCGCCGCCTTCCTGAAGCTGAAACACAAGGAATGGAACGACTACTGTTCGCATTTCTCGTCATGGGAGACCCAGACGACGCTGGACATCTGATTTCTGTCCACGGTGGACAAACGCGACTATGTTAGTTTTATCAATGACTTGGTCGCGGACGTTTACGGAATGTTAGGATTTGGACCGGGGGCAGTTGCATTGCTTCCGGCATCCGGCTTCGGTCTGACCGGTGGTCTGGTGCGAACGCCTGTTGATCCGCTGCGCTCTGGCCTGAGCCCATTGCCGATCGCCTGCCCTGCTGGCAAGATTTGCGGAGGGCTCGACTCTGCTTTGTTCTTGCGTCGGACGAAAAATCCCACCTCCGGCGCGCCCATCGTTGGACATGACTGCTGGGTCGGACGGATCGACTGGGGCCGGAATGCGAGATACCTTCACGTTCGAAGAGCCGGCGGTCCCCCTGTCCTTTCGGCTGCCGCTGTTGATCGCCGCGCTTTTGTTGCTGGCCTTGGGGCTGTTAGGGCTGGTGCGCGGAAGCGCAATTCTCTTCAGTAGCCTTGAAAGGGAAACGTCGCAGCCCACGCATTTTGCGATTGGATGGCTTGTCACGCTGGCGGCCACTGGGCTTGGCGTTGCGATGATCCGGCCCTGCTTCATCCCAGATAGGAAGGTCGTCTTTGATGCCTCTGCCCAAGAGGTGCGTGTGGCGGAACGGTATCCGTTTGGCATTCAACGCAATGCCGTGTTCGCGCTTGCGGATGTGCGCCGGCCAGAGGTTGTCTGGCGCAAGGATCAGGAATTTGCTTACGGAGGAAGCTGGGAGTTGAAAGTGACCTTGCCCGATGGCCGCACGATCAAACGCGCGAGCAGTGACGCAAGACCTTCGAAGCAAAAGGAACAGGCCGAGGCGTGGCTTGCAGAAATCCTTCGGATGTACCGATAGCGTCCCAACGGATGCCGCGACGCAAAACGCGCCTTTCAAGACTTTACTGATGAGTTAAACTTCTTGACGCAGGTCAAGGCGGGTTTCCGCTTTTGATGATTGAAAGGAGCAAAGGTCAATCAAGCCGAGGACAAGATCATGACAGCCAAGATTCTCTGCCCCACCGATGGGACCGACCACGCCATGATCGGGGTCATCCTTGCAGCTGAAGTCGCCAAGGCGACAGGCGGTCAACTGACCATCTGTGCCATCAACATCGCCCACGGCGGGGTGCGTGGGCCGACGATCAGCCACTGGAAGCCGGAGGAGGTCCAGAAACTCCTGACCGACTCCGAGGCCTTGGCAAAGACCGAAGGTGCCGCCGATGTGGGCACGGTCGAGGTCATCGCCCGCGAGGCGGCCCCCGCGATCATCGCCTATGCCGAGCAGAACGGATACACCCATATCGTCATGGGCACCGGCGACAAGCGCGGCTTGCAGCGGCTGGTCCTGGGGTCGGTCGCAAGCGAGGTTGCCACCCGCGCGCATTGCACCGTGACCATTGCCCGCTAAACGGATCGCGCCTAACTTTCTTGCATCGGTTGTGATCCCGGACCCCGGAGCCGCTGGTTTCCGGGGTCTGGTTTGTTTACCGTGGGTAAGAATATTTGACACAGGCGCAACGTTGTCTCTAGGCTTGCGCAAAACCCATGCGCCCCGCGCGCGTCAAGAAAATGAACCATCCGGAGGTTGACCATGACAAAGAGAGTAGCCGTCATCGGAGCGGGGCCATCGGGCCTGGCGCAGTTGCGCGCGTTCCAGTCGGCAAAGGCGAAGGGCGAGGCGATCCCCGAGGTCGTCTGCTTTGAAAAGCAGTCGAACTGGGGCGGTCTGTGGAACTACACCTGGCGCACCGGTCTGGATGAATTCGGCGAGCCGGTCCATTGCAGCATGTATCGCTATCTCTGGTCGAACGGGCCGAAAGAGGGCCTGGAATTCGCCGACTATTCCTTCGAAGAGCATTTCGGCAAGCAGATCGCAAGCTACCCGCCGCGCGCGGTGCTGTTCGACTATATCGAAGGCCGGGTGAAAAAGGCGGGCGTGCGCGACTGGATCCGCTTTGCGACTACGGTGCGGATGGTCAACTACAACAAGGACAAGGGGAATTTCACCGTCACGGTCCATGACCTCAAGGCCGACCGGATGTATTCCGAAGACTTCGACAATGTGATCGTCGCGTCGGGACACTTCTCGGTGCCGAACGTGCCGGAATACCCCGGCTTCGACAAGTTCAACGGCCGCGTGCTGCATGCGCACGACTTCCGCGATGCGCGCGAGTTTTCGGGCAAGGACCTGCTTCTCTTGGGGTCGTCCTATTCGGCCGAGGACATCGGATCGCAGTGCTGGAAATATGGGGCCAAGTCGGTGACGGTCGCCTATCGCAACGCGCCGATGGGCTACAACTGGCCGTCGAACTGGAAGGAAGTGCCGAAGCTGGAGCGGATGGACGAGGACACCGCCTACTTCTCGGATGGGACGTCCAAGAAGGTGGACGCGGTGATCCTGTGCACCGGCTACAAGCACCACTTCCCGTTCCTGCCCGATGATCTGCGGCTGAAGACGGCGAACCGTCTGGCAGCGGCGGACCTGTATAAAGGCGTGGCCTGGGTCCATAACCCGAAGCTGTTCTACATCGGCATGCAGGACCAGTGGTTCACCTTCAACATGTTCGACGCGCAGGCCTGGTGGGTGCGTGACGCGGTCATGGGCAAGATCGCCATTCCTTCGGACAAGAAGGTCCTGCTGCAGGACGTCGCCGACCGCATCAAGCACGAGGACGAGGGCAAGGACGCCCATGACGCGATCCATTATCAGGGCGACTATGTGAAAGAGCTGATCGCCGAGACGGACTATCCGTCCTTTGACGTCGACGGCGCCTGCGAGGCCTTCTTCGAATGGAAGGACCACAAGAGCGCGGACATCATGGCGTTCCGCAACAACGCCTACAAATCGGTCATCACCGGCACGATGGCCCCCGTCCACCACACGCCCTGGAAGGACGCGCTGGAGGATTCGATGGAAAGCTATCTGCGCAACTAGCAGGTCCGCACGGCTTGGCAGCGGCGCCCGAAACGGCGCCGCTTGCTTTTTGGCAGGGCAGGCGCCCAGAATCACGATTTCAGGGAAACTTTCTTTCTCAGGGATCAATTTTATCTCGCCTTGGCTGGTGTGCCGTGCTTTTCTTCGCGACATCGGTTCGGCGTCTTCGGTCAAGCCTGACGCGATTCTGGGCCGCCTGAAGAAGAGTATCGGGGACAAGAACAGGACGAATGACGTCCGAAAGCCAAAGACATCAACGCACGTCGGGTCGAAGGGAAGGCAGCAAGACCTGCCCAATATCCGTGCGTGTCGCCCAACAGGAGTGAGGGAATGACGACTGAAACTGGATCGGGCCAGATGGTCCGGGCGCTGACGTGGAAAGGTGCCTTCTGGGTTGCGGCCGGGGTGCCGCCTCTGGTGCTGTTCTCGATCGGCGGGATCGCGGGGACGACCGGCAAGCTGGCCTTCCTTGTCTGGATGATTTCCATGGTGATGGGCTTTCTGCAAAGCTTCACCTATGCCGAGATGGCGGGGATGTTCGGCAACAAGTCGGGCGGAACCTCGGTCTACGGGGCGACCGCCTGGCTGCGCTATGGCAAGCTGATCGCGCCCTTGTCGGTCTGGTGCAACTGGTTCGCCTGGTCGCCGGTGTTGTCGCTCGGCTGTGCCATTGCGGCGGGCTATATCCTGAATGCCTTGTTCCCGATCCCCCTGGCCGACAGCCAGCCGGTGATCGACTGGGTGACGGCGAACCTGGCCAGCTACACGGCCGAGACCCAAGGCGTCATCGATTACATGGCCGCGAATGCGGGCACTGAGGTCGAGGATGCGATCAAGGCGGTTGCTGCCACGGACGGCGTGTCGGCCTTGACCCCGGCTTTCCGGGTCTGGGAGGCCTTCGCGATCAACGTGCCCGGCCTTGGCACGCTGCACTTCAACTCGACCTTCGTGATCGGCGTGATCCTGATGCTGATCATCCTTATGATCCAGGAACGCGGCATCGCCTCGACCGCAAGCGCGCAGAAGTGGCTTGCAATCATCGTGCTGGTCCCGCTGTTGCTGGTCGGTCTGGTGCCCTTGTTCAACGGGTCGATCAACTGGATGAACGTGACCAACCTGGTGCCCCCCACGGCAGCCTATTCCGGGGTGGACGGAGAGTGGAACATCGGCGGCTGGACGCTGTTCCTCGGCGGCCTCTATATCGCGGCCTGGTCGACCTACGGCTTTGAAACCGCAGTCTGCTATACGCGCGAGCTGAAGGACCCCAAGACCGACACGTTCCGGGCGATCTTCTACTCGGGTCTTCTGTGCATCGTGTTCTTCTTCCTGATCCCGTTCTCGTTCCAGGGCGTTCTGGGGCAAGAAGGGATGCTTGCGACCGGCATCGTTGACGGCACCGGCATCGGCGAAGCCCTTGGGAACACCCTTGGCGGAGGACCGGTCATCACCCAGATCTTCGTCATCCTGATGATCATGGCGCTGTTCCTGGCAATCATGACCGCGATGGCCGGGTCATCGCGCACGCTCTACCAGGGCTCGCGCGATGGCTGGCTGCCGAAGTACCTGGGCGCGGTCAACAGCCACGGCGCGCCGCGCAACGCGATGTGGACCGACTTTGCCTTCAACGTTTTCCTGCTGGCGCTGGCCTCCGATATCGGCGGCTACTTCTATGTCCTTGCGATTTCCAACGTCGGCTACATCCTGTTCAACTTCCTGAACCTGAACGCCGGCTGGATACATCGTATCGACAGCGCCCACATGGACCGCCCGTGGAAAGCGCCAAGCTGGCTGATCGGGGTGAATACGATCCTCGCCTTCGTCAACATCCTGTTCCTGGGCGCGGGGGCGAAAGTCTGGGGTTACTCTGGCGCGCTTCTGTCGGGGCTGGTCTTCGCGGCCTTCATCTTCCCGGTGTTCTGGTATCGCCACTATGTCGTGGATGGCGGCAAGTTCCCGAAAGAGGCCTATGACGATTTGGGCCTGGCCTATGGTGAGCTGGGCGAGCGGAAGGCAGGCATGCTGCCCTACCTTGCGCTGATTGTCGGGGCCTTGGTCGTGCTGGTGTCAAACTGGTACTTCGTCCTGCCGGGCGCCGAGCGGATGGCCTTTGGCGACTACCTGATGCAACCGCTGACCTGGTTCCAAAGCGCGCCTACCGAATAAAGGCGCAGGAAGCCTCAAGAAAGGCCGCCCTTCGGGGCGGCCTTTTTCTTAGGCGAATGTTTTCTGGTAAGAAAGATTGTTGCACTTCAATATTGCTTTCTGGCGGGAATCGCCTGAGACTGGACGAAAATCAACAAGCTTCCAGGGAGAGTGCAGATGACCAACTCGTGGCGTTTCTCGGCGTTGATGGACCGGCATCGCGCTCTGGGGTCCAACCTTGAAGACTGGAGCGGGATGGGAACCGCCTGGTCCTATGCCAAGGGCGACCCGAATGCTGAATACATGGCGATCCGCACCAAGGCCGGGCTGATGGATGTGTCGGGCCTGAAGAAGGTCCACATCACCGGCCATGCCGCCAGCCATGTGATCGACCGCGCGACGACCCGCGACCCGGAAAAGGTTGCCCCGGGCAAGTCGGTTTACGGTTGCATGCTGAACGATGCGGGCAAGTTCGTCGACGACTGCATCATCTACCGGATGGGACCGAACAGCTACACCGTCGTGCATGGGTCCGGTCAGGGGCATGAGCAGCTGACGATGGCCGCAACGGGCCGCGACGTGTCGATCCGCTTTGACGACAACCTGCACGACCTGTCGCTGCAGGGGCCGCTGGCGGTGGAGTATCTGGAAAAGCACATCCCCGGCGTGCGCGCGCTGCCCTACATGGGCCATATGCCCGCGATGTTGTTCGGCAAACCGATCACCCTGTCGCGGACCGGATACACGGGTGAGCGTGGCTATGAGATCTTCTGTCGCGGGCAGGACGCGGGCGAAATCTGGGACGGCATCCTGGAGGAAGGTGCCAGCATGGGGATCATCCCCTGCCGGTTCACCACGCTGGATATGCTGCGGGCGGAAAGCTACCTGCTGTTCTTCCCCTTCGACAACTCCGAGATGTATCCGTTCGAAACCGAAGGCCCGGGGGATACCCTGTGGGAACTGGGCCTCGACTGGACCGTGACCAAGGGCAAGACCGGCTTCCGTGGGGCCGAGGAACATTACCGGCTGCAGGGCAAGGAACGCTTCAAGATCTCGGGCCTGAAGTTCGAAGGCAAGAATGTGCCGGGCAATGCGCCGATCTACAAGGACGGCAAGAAGATCGGCGTGGTGACGCAGCCGATGTATTCGCCGCTGAACGATTGGGTCGTCGCGATTGCCCGTTTGGACGTCGACTGCGCGAACAACGGCACCGAGGTCGAAGTGCGCTGCGGGACGCATGGCCCGCTCAAGGCGGTGTCGGCTGCGCTGCCGTTCTACGACGTCGAAAAGAAGCGCCGCACTGCGAAGGACTGATCTTTCGGGGCCCGCCTACGGGTGGGCCCCTTTCGACCCAAGGAAACTGCCCCCGTGAAAGTAGATCTGACCCCCATCGACGCCCCCTCGATCAAGTCGCGCCCGGTCTATGCGCCGCTTGAACCGCGTCCTGGCAAGCTGCATGTGATCGTCGCGGACGATGCCGGTGCGGATGCCGTGGCGGACGTGCTGAATAAAGCGAACGACCGTTCAGGAATGCTGGCGGCAACGCATCTGATGTATTGTCCAGGTCCGACCGGCACCGATGGATCGGTAAAGCTGGAGGCGTTGGGGGCGGCGCAGTACTTCCGCGCGCCGACCATCCCGGCGCTTTTGCCACGTCTGGTGCGGGTGCTGGCAGATGCGCATATGGGGACGCAGTTCTACCTTGCGGGCACCGAAAGCCTGATCGGCCAGGCCGAGCGCGAGATCATGGCGACGGGTCTCCCCTTCGCCTCGATCCAGAAGGAACAGCGCGGATCGACCCTGCGGCGGGTGCAATGCGTCCATTGCAAGGGCATCACGGAAAACGTCGCGACCGACCCGTTCAAATGCAGCCACTGCGGACTCAACCTCTTTGTCCGCGACCATTATTCCCGGCGCATGGCCGCCTTCCAGGGCGTGAACATCGACGCCGAGGACCCCGGTCTGGTGCCGGAAAGCGTGGTGAGGTTCAAATGAGCGGGGGCGCAAAACTTCAGGTCCGCGTGGCCGAGGTGGTCGAGGTCAACGAGCTGATCAAGCGCTTCCGTTTTGTGGCTCGGGATGGGTCGGACCTGCCCGCGTTTTCGGGCGGGGCGCATACCGTGGTCGAGATGGATGACCATGGCACCCGCAGGCTGAATCCCTATTCGCTTATGTCCGATCCCGAGGATCGGTCCGGCTATGAGATTTCTGTCCGGCGGGATGACGTGGGGCGGGGCGGCTCGCTTTACATGCACCGGTATGTGGTGCCGGGGATGGAGATGACGCTTTCTTACCCGGTCAACCTGTTTCCCTTGGACAACCGGGCGAAAAAGCACCTGATGATTGCGGGCGGGATCGGGATCACGCCGTTCCTGGCGCAGATCGCCCAGATCACCCATTTCGGCGGCAAGTTCGAACTGCATTATTCCGCGCGGTCAAAGCCGCTGGGCGCCTATATGGACCGGCTGACGGCGGCGCATCCTACCCAAGTGCACTGCTACTTCGACGACCAGAAGCAGATGATTGACCTCAAGAAGGTCTTGCAAAATCAGCCTATTGGAACTCATCTCTATGTCTGCGGACCGAAGGGGATGATCGGCTGGGTCCTCTCCACCGCCGAAACGATGGGCTGGCCAAAACAGGCGCTGCACCATGAGGAATTCCTGGCCCCCGGCACCGGCCTGCCATTCCAGGTGGAACTGGCGGCCAGCGGCAAGACGATCACCGTCGGCACCACGCAAAGCCTGCTGGAGACGATGGAGGCGGCGGGCGTGGATGCGCCGTATCTGTGCCGTGGCGGGGCCTGCGGCCAATGCGAAACGACCGTTCACAAATGTGACGGCACCATCCTGCACCGCGATCACTGGCTGACGCCCGAGGAGCATGCTTCCAATACGAAGATCATGCCCTGCGTCAGCCGTTTCGAGGGCAAGACCCTCGTCATCGACCGATAGGAGACGACGATGAGCCTCGATTTCAAATTCGCGCCTGATGACTTCGGTGGGTTCTTCCGGGACGAGACGTTCCGGGGTGATTTCACCTACCGCAACAGCAATCCGCGCCGCTTCCCGTTCCCCTTCGACCGCGACGACTACATGTATTCCGTCAACATGGAGCCGCATGTTCCGGGCCGCAAAGGCACGGCCTTCGAGCATATCTTCGACGTGGACGAACACTACGTCGCCGAGATGATCGACCGCGCCAAAGTGCTGGCCGAGGACCCGCTGCGCTGCCAGTCGCTGCCGCACATGACCTTGGCAGGCTGGGACGTGCTGGAACTGATCATGGAGACCAAGGCGCGGGACTATCCGCAATGGTTTTCGCTGAGCAAGGACGGGAACCGCTGGCATTGGGTGAACCGACCGTTGGGTATCGAACAGTCGTTCACATTCCTGGACGAAAGCACGCTGCCATATCCGCCTTTCGAGTACATCATGCGGCAGACGCAAGGTGACTGGACGCTGCAGGATGACCGCGACGGCACGCTGTGGATGGATGCTGGGATCGCGACCTCTCAGGCGGACTGGTCGGTGGACTTTGACGTCGGCATGAACTTCATGGAATGGCACGCCCCGGTGCCGCTGGCGCATGAGAAAGGTGTCTTCGACCGGGCGCTGAAGTTCCTGCTGAAGCTGCAGCACGGCGCACCCGTCCGGCGGTTCAACTGGACGATGACGGTGAACCCGCTTCTCGACACCGCACCCGAGACCTATCCGAAATGGGGGCCGACGAAGACCACGATAACGCAGGAAAACCTTGGCCAGAAACAGCATCTTAGGGTCGAACTGCAAAGCCTTTACCGCCTGCCAAGGTCCAACGCGATCGCCTTCGACATCCGTTGCTACCTCTGCAGCTTCGAGCAGATTGCCGAGGTCCAGAAATGGGCGCGCCGCTTGCACCGGGTGATCCGCGACCTGCCGGTCGAGCTTGCCACCTACAAGGGCTTCATCCGCAACCGCGACGCGATGGTGGAGTGGCTGTCGAAGTATGACGATGGCACCCCCACAAGCCCCGGCTGGTTCCCCGATGACTGACCATACCGCGAACAGGGGGCCGCTACAGCTTGGGTTCCTGATGTTCCCGGGCTTTCCGATGGCCTGCCTGACTTCGGCAATCGAACCCCTGCGTGCCGCGAACGAAATCACCGGGCGGCGGGAATTCGTCTGGCAACTGGTGGCCGAGACCGCCGCGCCAGTCCGGTCCTCAGCCGAAATCGGGTTCGAACCGGACGTGACGCTTCAAGAGGTTGCGGGGCTGGATCATCTGTATCTGCTGTCGCCGCCTACGGCCGCATTCGCCGATCTCCGGCGGTCCCCGGCCAGGTTACGCTGGCTGGACCGGACGGGGGTGACGCTTGGCGCGTTCTCGGGCGGGATTTTTCCCCTGGCGCGGGCCGGGCTGATGGAGGGGCGCGCCTGTTCCGTCCACTGGTGCTATGAGGCGGCGTTCAAGGCGGATTTCCCGGACGTGGAAGCGCGGGAGGTCACGATCCTGCGCGAGGGGCGGCGGATCACGGCCAGCGGGGCGGGGGCGGTCTTTGACCTGATGCTGCGGCTGATCGAGGAACGCCTGGGCCGCGACTGCATGACGGAAGTGGCCTGCTGGTTCCAGCACCCCTTCGTGCGCGATGCCGATGCCAGCCAGAAAGTGCCCGTTGCCCGGGCCGGAGGGACGACCGACGCGCTTCCGGTCGCGATCCGCGAAGCCATTCGCCTGTTCGAGACCCATGTCGAAGACCCTCTCCGCATCCCCGATGTGGCCCAGGCGGTGGGTCTGTCGGGCCGCCATTTCGAACGGATGTTCAAGCGCGAGACGGGGCAAAGCCCCTTGCGCTATTACCACCATCTGCGGCTGCAGAAGGCCCGGCAACGAGTGCTCTATTCCAATGATTCCCTTAGGGAAATCGCGGCTTCAGTTGGATACATGACCTCAAGCCCTATGATCCGGCACTATACCGAGTTTTTCGGCGTCTCCCCCCGCGACGAACGGCGGCTGACGCAATCGGTCCGGCGCGCGCCAGTGCGGGTGGAAGCGGCAGAGTAAGCCCATTTAGGCACCTTGCAGCCCCAGAACGGCGATCCCCAGGAAGACGGCGGCGATGCCGAGCCATTGCACGGGTCGGACCCCTTCCTTCAGGAACCACGCGGCAAGAAGCACGGTCAGCACGCCGAAAAGCGAAGAGGTGACCGAGGCATACTCGGCCTTCGGCAACGTCCCGGAAGCCGTGACGAGGCCAAGGGCAAGGGCGTCAAAGGCCCCCATCAGGGCAAGGAGGCCAAGCTGTGGGCGGGGCGGGCGCAGGCTCCCCTTTACGGCCAAGGCAAGGGCGACGATGGCGGCCATGGCAACGACACGTCCGATCAGGATGACCGGCAGTTCAGACCCAAGGCGTGCGCCGACCTGCGCAAGGGCGAAGGTGGCGGCAAAGCCCACCGCAGAGAGGGCGGCCCAGCCGAGGGCGGTGGCAGGCGG